>NZ_JAOCCV010000036.1:0-51807 GCF_029840585.1 Pseudomonas sp. GD03875
ATCGTCACCGAACACCGTAGTGACGTTAAGTACTCTGTTCATCCGCTCGCCTCCATGCAAGCTACAGCTGGCCGTCGCCTCCTGCGACGGCCATACCGACCCTGTCAATTTCAACCGAACAGGGCGACCACAACAATTCGGATTTGCCGTAAACGACGAACAGGTCTCACTTGTTACCGGCGTTTGCAGGGTGCGCTACGCGCACCGGAAGCTGCAGAGACGCTCCTGCACGGTGCGCGCGGCGCACCCTACGAATGGCGTCACGGCGCGTGGCGGGCGGCGCTGGCCTGGACGATGCGCTGGGCCGGTGCATGCAGCTGGGCCATCAGGTAGTCGACGAAATCGGGCGCGTAGCGCTGGCAGGCCACCGCGCGGGACATGCACACCAGCCAGGCCTCCGCCTGCTCCGGGCCGATCGGCCACTGGGCATGGAAGCTGGGAATGGCGATGGAGCCGTACTTCTCGGCGAACAGCTTCGGCCCGCCGAGCCAGCCGCTGAGAAAGCAGACCAGCTTGTCGCGCGCCACGGCCAGTTCCTCCGGGTACATCGCGCGCACCTCCGCGGCTTCCGGCAGCGCATCCATGAATCGGTAGAAGTCCTCCACCAGGCGGCGCAACCCTTCCAGGCCACCCGCGGCCCGATAGGACGCGTCGCCGACACCGTACTGTTCGCTCATTACCCGCTCCTCCTTGCAATGCCGGCATTCTAGTCCCGCCGGCAAGACGCCAAGTTGAGCTGGATCAGGCACTTAGCCCTTCCGCCGTTGCGCTGTGCGCATGCCATGCACGGCGAAGGACGGCAACTCCAGGTCGCATCCGCGACCGATCGCCGCAGGCATCGGGTGTAAGCTGCTGACCAGCGAGTCACAGGAACAGCCCATGGCCCTCAGCGTGTTCGACCTCTTCAAGATCGGTATCGGCCCGTCCAGCTCCCACACGGTGGGGCCGATGCGTGCCGCCGCCCGCTTCGTCGAGGGCCTGCGCCGGGAAGGACTGTTCGACGCCACGCAGAGCCTCAGGGTCGAGCTGTACGGCTCCCTCGGCGCCACCGGCAAGGGACACGGCAGCGACAAGGCGGTGCTGCTCGGCCTGGAGGGCGAGCAGCCGGACCGCGTCGATACCTCGACCATCGACGCTCGCCTCGCCGCCATGCGCGCCAGCGGGCAGCTGAAACTGGGCGGCGACAAGCCGATCCGCTTCGTCGAAAAGGAACACCTGGCGATGATACGCAAGCCGCTGGACTACCACCCCAACGGCATGGTCTTCCGCGCCTTCGACGGCGCCGGCCTGCAACTCCGCTCGCGCGAATACTACTCGGTGGGCGGCGGCTTCGTGGTGGACGAGGAAGCCGCCGGCGCCGACCGCATCGTCGAGGACAAGACCGCCCTCGCCTACCCGTTCAGGACCGCCCGGGAGCTGCTCGGCCAGTGTGCCGAGCACAACCTGTCGATCAGCCAGCTGATGCTGGCCAACGAGGCGGCCTGGCGCCCCGAGGCCGAGACCCGCGCCGGGCTGCTGAACATCTGGCAGGTGATGCAGGACTGCGTGGCCGCCGGCTGCCAGAACGAAGGCATCATGCCCGGCGGCCTCAAGGTGCGCCGCCGCGCCGCCGCCCTGCACCGCCAGCTCAGCCAGAACCCCGAGGCCAGCCTGCGCGACCCGCTGACGGTGATGGACTGGGTCAACCTCTACGCCCTGGCGGTGAACGAGGAGAACGCCAGCGGCGGCCGCGTGGTCACCGCGCCCACCAACGGCGCGGCCGGCATCGTGCCGGCGGTGCTGCACTACTACCGGCGCTTCGTGCCCGGCGCCAGCGATGACGGCGTGGTGCGCTTCCTGCTCACCGCCGCCGCCATCGGCATCCTGTACAAGGAGAACGCCTCCATCTCCGGCGCCGAAGTGGGCTGCCAGGGCGAGGTCGGCGTGGCCTGCTCGATGGCAGCCGGCGCCCTGTGCGAAGTGCTCGGCGGAACCATCGCCCAGGTGGAGAACGCCGCCGAGATCGGCATGGAACACAACCTCGGCCTGACCTGCGACCCGGTCGGCGGGCTGGTTCAGGTGCCCTGCATCGAACGCAACGCCATGGGCTCGGTGAAGGCGATCAACGCCGCGCGCATGGCCCTGCGCGGCGACGGCCAGCACTTCATCTCGCTGGACCGGGTGATCCGCACCATGCGCGAGACGGGCGCGGACATGAAGAGTAAGTACAAGGAAACCGCCCGCGGCGGCCTGGCGGTCAACATCATCGAATGCTGAAGGGGTGGCGGCAGCCTCAACCAGTATTTGAGAATAATTCTCGGGCGTATTACTCTCGCAACTTCCAGCCCAACCCTGCGCCGCCATCGAGCCATGAACACATCATCGCCCTTCCCGTCCCACCCTCTGCGCGAGCTGCACCCCATCCAGGAACTGGAACTGCTGTCGCGCCGCCTGCGCGGGCTGCCGCGACGCAGCCAGCAGGTATTCCTGCTCAGCCGCCTGGACGGTCTCTCCTACGAGAACATCGCCGAACGGCTCGGCATCTCCATGGACCTGGTGGAAAAGAACATGCTCCGGGTCCTTCGGCAGTGCCAGCGGAGCGGGACCCGAGGGTGAAGAGTTCCCCCGAACGGCAGCGCCAGGATACGGCGACCCACTGGTACGTGCGGTTGCAGAATCCGCAGCTGCCGGCCAGCGAGCGCATCGACTTCCGCCGCTGGCTGGACAGCGACCCGGCCAATGCCGAGGCGTTCCACGACGTCGAACTGCTCTGGCGGAAACTCGACGCACCGGCCCACCGGCTGGCCGGCAACGGCTGGTACCACCGCCCGTCCCTGAGCCATCTGCGCGGCCCGGCGCTGGCCGCCTGCCTGCTCGGGCTGGCGATCGGCGGCCTGCTCTGGTGGGGCGCCCCCTAGGTTATGTACGAAAAGTGCCTGCGCTCGGTGATGCTTCATTAAAAAACGGGTTCGGAATGCTCATTTACAGCTCGTAAACTCGCATGCGAGCCCAGTCCGCTTCCTCACCTGTTTTTGTGGGGGCGCCTAGCCCTCGCCTGACCTTCGCTCGACGACTTTTCGTACAGACCCTAGCGCAAACGACTATTGCGCCCAGGGCGGCGGCGGGGGTTCGTCGCGGGGGGCGTCCTCGGCGTTGCGGGCCGCCTCGCGGCGCTCCTGCTCGATCAGGGCGGCCTTGATCTCGCGCATCACCGCGCCGACGTCCGCCTGCTCCTCCGGCTCGTCGAAGTGGCCGGTGAGCGAAGTCTCGGGGGTCAGCTCGCCTTCCTCGTAGAGCGCCCACATCTCCTTGGCGTAGCGGGTCTCCAGCAGCTCCGGGGCGAACTGGCCGAAATACTCGGCCATGTTGCGCACGTCGCGCTCGAGCATGCTGAAGGCATGGTTGTTGGCAGCGGCGTCCACCGCCTGGGGCAGGTCGATGATCACCGGGCCGTAGGGATCGAGCAGCACGTTGAACTCCGACAGGTCGCCATGCACCAGGCCGGCGCAGAGCATCTTGACGATCTCACCGATCATGAAGGCATGGAACTCGCGGGCATCCTCGGGCAGCAGGTCGACATCGTTGAGCCGGGGCGCGGCATCGCCGTAGCCGTCGTCGACCAACTCCATCAGCAGCACGCCGTCGAGGAAATCGTAGGGCTTGGGCACCCGCACGCCGGCCGCGGCCAAGCGGAACAGCGCGGCCACTTCGGCGTTCTGCCAGGCGTCCTCCTGTTCCTTGCGGCCATACTTGCTGCCCTTGGCCATGGCGCGGGCGTCGCGGCTGTTGCGGGTCTTGCGCCCTTCCTGGTACTCGGCGGCCTGGCGGAAGCCGCGCTTGTTGGCCTCCTTGTAGACCTTGGCGCAACGCAGCTCGCCGCCGCAGCGCACCACGTAGACCGAGGCTTCCTTGCCGCTCATCAGCGGCCGTACCACCTCGTCGATCAGACCATCTTCGAGCAGGGGTTCCAGGCGTTTCGGGGTTTTCATCGAACTGATCGGGTTTCCACTGGTGACAATTCCGCCCTTATACGGCAATCCGCCCTCGCCGCCCAGCTAGCCCGCCGTCAACGAGCGCCGCAGGGCCTCGATGGCGTAGCGCACCTTGGCCGGCTGGGCATCGCGACGGGGCGTGACCAGGTGCAGGCCGATGGGCGCCGGCTGCCAGCGCGGCAGCACCGCGAGCAGCTCGCCCCGGACCAGCAGCTCGCGGATCTCCGGCTCCGGCTGCAGCGACAGGCCCATGCCGGCCAGGGTGAACTGGCGCACCGAAAGAATGTTGTTGCACACCACCCGCCCCTCCACCCGCAGGCGCTGCACCGCGCCCGCCGGCCCGTGCAGCGTCACCTGGGCGCCGCGCTCTTGGCCGAGGCTCAGCCAGTCCAGCTCGCTCAGCCGCTCGGGCCCGTCGATCGGGCCGCAGCGCGCCAGGTAGGACGGCGCAGCGCACAGCAGCATCGGCCAGTCGCCGATATGGCGTGCGACCAGACTGGAGTCTTCCAGGCTGCCGACGCGGATAGCCAGGTCGATGCGCTGCTCGATCAGGTCGATCTGCTCGTCCTGGAAGAACAGCCGCAGGCTCAGTTGTGGATGAGCGCGCAGCAGCGGTGCCAGGGCATCGGTGATCAGGTGGCCGGAGAACCCCACCGGCGCCGCGATACGCAGCTCGCCCACCGGCGCGTCGCGCAGCTCGGCCAGGCGCTGCTCGGCCTGCTGCGCCAGTTGCACGATCTGCCGGCAGCTCTGGTACAGCTGCTCGCCGGCTTCGGTCAGGGTCAGCCGGCGGGTGGTGCGGTGCAGCAGGCTGACCCGGGTGCTCTCTTCGAGCTTGCGAATCTGCTGGCTGACCGCCGAGGCGGTCATGCCCAGCGACTCGGCGGCGGCCACCATGGAGCCCTTCTCCACCACCGTGGCGAACAGGGCCATGCGCTTGAGCTGCTCCATTATTAAGCTCCGCTTAATTGTCAAAGCGGATTAGGCCGCTTTTTCCTGGCTTTATCCAGCGGTGATTATGTAGCCCACATTCAACGCACCCAGGAAACCTCCATGAAACTCGCCCTGATCGGCGCCACCGGCTACGTCGGTTCTGCCCTGCTCGAAGAAGCCCTGAACCGTGGCCACCAGGTGACCGCCCTGGTCCGCCACCCGGAAAAGCTGCCGCAGCACGCCAACCTCGTCGCGGTGCAAGCCGACGTGCATGACGTGGCCGCCCTCGCCAACCACCTGCGCGGCCACGACGCCGTGCTCAGCGCCTTCAACCCCGGCTGGGGCGTGGCCGACATCCGCGAGCAGTTCATAGACGGCAGCCGCGCCATCGTCACTGCGACCAAGGCCGCGGGGCTCAAGCGCCTGCTGGTGGTGGGCGGCGCCGGCAGCCTGTACGTGGCACCGGGCAAGCAGCTGATCGACAGCGAAGGCTTCCCCGCCGAATACAAGGAAGGCGCCGAGGGCGCGCGCCAGGCCCTCGACCAGTTGCGCGAAGAGCGCGAACTGGAGTGGACCTTCCTCTCCCCCGCCGCCCACCTGGAGCCCGGCCCGCGCACCGGCCAGTTCCGCCTGGGTGGCGACGAGCTGCTGCTCAAGGACGGCCAGCCAGGACATGTCTCGGTGGCCGACCTGGCCGTCGCCCTGCTCGACGAGACCGAGCAACCGCGCCACGTCCGCCAGCGCTTCACCTTGGCCTACTGAGGAGACCGTCCATGACTCAAGTGCAATCCCGCGCCTTCGTCGCCACCGACACGCCGGCGCGCTACATCGGCCGCCTGTGCAAGCACTTCGCCCACAAGGTTCCGGTCGAGTTCGACGAGCGCCAGGGGCGCGTGGAATTCGAGTTCGGCCTGGCCCTATTGCAGGCGGAAGACGGCGGCCTGAGCCTGCGGGTGCAGGCGGCCAACGACGATGACCTGGAGAAGCTGGAACATGTGGTGGCCAGCCACTTCGAGCGCTTCGCCTGGCAGGAAGCGCTGGCGCTGGACTGGCGGAAGCAGGGCTGAGGCGGTCGGGCCGAGATGGCTGGTCTGTGTCGACGGCGGGTTCTGCGTCCGGGCAGTCGGGTGCAGACCCTAGACGGACAAGGCATTCAGGAAACCCTGTCATTCCCGCGTAGGCGGGAATCCAGACGCGGGCAAGACAGCCCGTTCTGGGTCCCCGCCTGCGCGGGGACGACGGAGTGCGTGGAAGCCCAGCACCCCGCCTACCCAACCATCAATCGTCGCGGAAGATAGCGGCGGCCTGTGTCAGGCCCGTCGGCTGACGACTCCACACGAACGAGGCAACCAAAAAATCCCGTCATTCCCGCGCAGGCGGGAATCCAGTCGCGGTCGAGACAGCGCGTCCTAGGTCCCCGCCTGCGCGGGGACGACGGAGTGTGTAAAAGCCCAGCACCCCGCCTACCCAACTATCAATCGTCGCGGAAGATAGCGGCGGCTCTGCGTCAGGCCCGTCGACTGACGACCCTATACGAGCGAAGCAACCAGGAAATCCCGTCATTCCCGCGCAGGCGGGAATCCAGTCGCGGGCAAGACAGCGCGTCCTGGGTCCCCGCCTTCGCGGGGACGACGGGGTCACTGAGAGATACGTAGGGGCACAGCACCCCGCCTACCCAACCATCAATCGTCGTGGAAGATAGCGGCGGCTCTGCGTCAGGCCCGTCGACTGACGACCCTATACGAGCGAAGTAACCAGGAAATCCCGTCATTCCCGCGCAGGCGGGAATCCAGTCGAGGGCAAGACAGCGCGTCCTGGGTCCCCCCTGCGCGGGGACGACGGGAGCGTAGGTGGCACGGAGCATCCCGGTACCGAGGACCCGAACTAGGCCTCGGGAGCAGTCCTGCGAGCAGGCAGGGTCAGTTCGATGGGTTCGCCGAGGGACTCTTCCAGCCGCTGTATCTCATAATGGATGGCCGCGGCGCCGTCGGCATGTTCCCGGGCGATCCGGGCGAAGCGCTCGGCGGCCTCGATCAGGGCCAGCACCACCGACGGGTCGAAGAGCGTACCGCTGGCGGCGCTGATCTGCGCCACCGCCTCCTCGTGCTCCAGCGGCTGCCGGTAGGTGTGGCGGCTGGTCAGCTCCTCGTAGGCGCCGGCCACCGCCATCAGCCGCGCCGCCAGCGGGATGCTTTCGCCCCGCAGCCCCTGCGGGTAACCGCCGCCGTCCCACTGTTCGTGCTGGCTGTAGACAATGTCGCGGGCGTCGCGCAGGAAGTTCGGCACGCTACCCAGCTTGGCCTCGGCCGCGAGCAGCGCGTCGCGCCCGGCGATGGTGTGGCCGTGCAGCAGCTCCAGGTCCTCGCCCTGCAAGGGCACCGGGCTGAGCAGGATGCGATCCGGCAGGGTCAGCTTGCCGATGCCGTGCAGTAGCGCCGACTTGCCCAGCTGGGCGATGCGCTCCTCGTCCAGTTCGGCGGCCATGGGCGGTTGCTGGCGGGCCAGGGTCGCGGCCAGTTCGACCATGTACAGCTCGATGCGCTCCAAGTGTCTGCCGCGCGGGTTTTCGCGCATCGACGCCAGCTTGGCCATGGCCTCGATGGTCACCTCCTGCAGGCGCTGAATGTCGCGGGTGCGGCGCTTCACCTCCAGCTCCAGGTACTCGCTCCTGTCGCGCTGGAAGTCGGCGCCGGCCTTGAGCTGCAGGTGTGCGCGAATCCGCGCGAGGAGGAGGTGCGGGCGGATCGGCTTGGTGATGTAGTCCACGGCGCCGAGGTCGAAGCCGTACTGCTCGCCGTCGCGGTCAGCCATGGCGGTGAGGAAGATCACCGGGATCTCCGCGGTGGCGGGGTCGGCCTTGAGCCGGCGGCAGACTTCGTAGCCGTCCATCTCCGGCATCATGATGTCAAGCAGGATCAGGTCCGGCGGCGGGCTGGCGGCCGCGATGCGCAGGGCCATGGCGCCGCTGTCGGCGACCTTGACCCGGTAGCTGTCGGCCAACAGCTCGCTCATCAGCATGAGGTTCTCAGGCGTGTCGTCCACCAGCAGCAATACCGGCTGGTCGGGCCGATCGAGCATGTCCGCCATCATCAGCTCCTTGTCCGGGGCCACGCCGCCTTGCGCGGCGGGCCGTGAAGTATTGATCGCGCTTCGCTGAGTCGGTTCCTGCCAGGCGGCGGTTTGAAAGTCAGATGTGGATTGGCAGCGTCGGCGGGCGGATCGACAATCTCTCCATGCAGATTCGGGGGACCGCCATTCGGCGGGCCACCACCGGGAGACCACCATGCTCGATCAGGACCACTGCTGGCAGGCCGTATGCGACCGCGACGCCGATCAGGACGGCCGCTTCGTCTTCGCCGTGCGCAGCACCGGCATCTACTGCCGGCCCAGTTGCCCGGCGCGCCGGCCGCGCCGCGACAACGTCAGCTTCCACGCCGACCCGGCCAGCGCCGAGGCCGCCGGCTATCGTCCGTGCCGCCGCTGCACACCGCAGGGCCGCAGCCCGGCCGAACAGCTCGACGAGCTGGTGGTGGCCGCCTGCCGCCTGCTGGAGAACAGCGACAAGGCGCCGACTCTGGAACAGCTGGCGGCGCGCATCGGCCTGTCCGCCTCGCACCTGGCGCGCGCCTTCAAGGCCCGCACCGGAATGACGCCCAGGGCCTGGTTCGACACCCGCCGCCGCCAGCGCCTGGAGGCCGCCCTGCCCCAGGCCGGCTCGGTGCTCCAGGCGGCACTGGACGCCGGCTACTCCGGCACCCGCGCGCTGTACGAGCAAGCCTCCGCCCTGAGCCCCGCCGAGCGTCGGCGCAAGGGCGCCGGCGAGGTACTGCGCTACGCCATCACCGACTGCCGGCTGGGTCTGCTGCTGCTCGCCACCAGCGACAAGGGCGTCTGTGCGCTGCTGTTCGGCGACGACGAGGCAGAGCTGGAGGCGGAACTGCACCAGCGCTTCGCCGCCGCCGAACTGAAGCGTGACCAGCGCGGCCTACGTGACTGGCTGCGCGAGGTGCTGGCCCAGGTCGAGGAACCGACACGGGCCGCCAACCTGCCGCTGGACATGCGCGGCACCGCCTTCCAGCAGCAGGTGTGGCAGGCCCTGCGCAGCATTCCGCCGGGGCAGACACGGCGCTACGGCGAGCTGGCCGAGCAGTTGGGCAGCCACGCCCGCGCCGTCGCCCGCGCCTGCGCCAGCAACCCGCTGGGGCTGCTAGTGCCCTGCCACCGGGTAATAGGCGCCAGCGGCGCGCTCACCGGTTACCGCTGGGGCGTGCCGCGCAAGCAGGCGCTGCTGGAGAAGGAAGCCGAGTAGGCGGGACTTGCCGCGGCGCCCCTTCCGGCCGAAGCTATGCGCCCCGAAGGAGCGCTCCATGGACATCGCCGAACTCACTCGCCGCCTGCACGCCATCCGCGACCACAACGACTGGCGCCGCTTCCACAACCCGAAGAACCTGGCCATGGCCGCCAGCGTGGAGATGGCCGAGCTGGTGGAAATCTTCCAGTGGCTGTCGGAAGACCAGGCTCGTCAGCTCGATGCCGAGCGGCTGGAACACGCCGGCCAGGAGATCGGCGACATCGTGCTCTACCTCCTGCTGCTGTGCGCCGAGCTGGGCATCGACATGGACCAGGCGGTACGCGCCAAGCTGGCCGACAACGAGAGGCGCTTCGGATCGTGACCCCGCCCTCGCACAGCGCCCGTGGAGGCACCCTTGACTGACCGGCACTTCGACGAACTCGCCACCCGCTTCGCCGAGAAGATCTACGGTGGCGCCAAGGGCGCCATCCGCCTGGCCGTGCTCCAGGCCGACCTCAAGGAAGCGCTACCGGAACGCCCGCTGCGGATACTGGACGTCGGCGCCGGACTCGGCCACATGAGTCTGTGGCTGGCCCAGCGCGGCCATGCCGTGACCCTGGCGGAACCGGCCGAACCCATGCTCGAAGGCGCCCGCCAGCGCTTCGCCGACGCGGGCGTCGAGGCGCAGTTCATCCAGGCGCCCTGGCAGGACCTGCTGGGCCGGCTCAGCGAACCCTACGACCTAGTGCTCTGTCACGCCGTGCTCGAATGGTTAGCCGAGCCCCACGCCATCCTGCCCGTGCTGCACCAGCTCACCGCACCCGGCGGCTGGCTGTCGCTGGCCTTCTACAACAAGGACGCGCTGGTCTACCGCAACCTGCTCAAGGGCCACTTCCGCAAGCTGCGCAAGGAGCGCTTCGCCGGCGAGGGCCAGAGCCTGACACCGCAGAAGCCGCTCGACCCGCGCGAGCTGGCGGCGCAACTCGAAGGACGCTGGCGGGTCGAAAACCGCAGTGGCGTGCGCGTGTTCCACGACTACATGCCGAGCGAATTCCAGGCCAAGGCCGAACTGGCCGACCTGCTGGAAATGGAACTGGCCTACCGGCGCCACCCCGGCTTCGCCGGCCTGGGCCGCTACCTACACTGGATCTGCCGGCCGCGTTAGGAGCGCGACAACGCCGGATGTTCGCGAGCAGAGCTCGCTCCTACACTGTTCCTGCTGCCAGGCATGGAGACCCTCATGCGCCGCCTCCTCCTTCCACCGCTGCTCCTGCTTCTCGCCGCCTGCCAGAGCCACAACCCCTACGTGGCCGACGGCCGGCCGTTGCCGCCGGCGCCCCCCGGCGCGGCTGAGCACTTCGACCGCAGCGCCTACCCGGCGGCGCCACGCGACTACGGCCGCTACCGCGACTGGAGCTGGCGCCAGCAGCCGGCCGGCAGCGCCTGGGCCGACGGCGCGCTGGTCGCCGAGGCGGTGGGTGGCGGCCTGGACCAGCGCGGGCTGCGCCCGGTGCGCCCCGGCAAGGCCGCGGACCTGCAGGTGAGCGCCTCGCTGCGCCTGGAGAAGCGCCAGTACCAGGTGCGCGACGACTACGGCAGCTACTATGGCAATGGCCCCTACGGCGACCGCTACGGCATGTACGGCCATGTGCCGCTGACCCGCACCTACGAAGTCGAGGTGGCGGTGGTGAACATCGAGCTGTACGACGGCGCCAGCGGCCAGCCGGTGTGGAACGGCAGCGCCGAGGCGCGTGGCGAGGGCAGCCGCAGCGAGCGCGCGGACGCCCTGCGCCGCGCCGTGGCGGATGCCCTCGGCGCCTATCCGCCGCACTGACGAGTGCTTGCCCGCCAGCCCGACTTGCAGTTCGATAGGGGCTCTACCCAGGAGGTTTGCATCATGCTTTCCCGAATTCTGCTGGCACCGCTCCTGCTTCTGCTGGCCGCCTGCCAGAGCATCCACGTCGAACGCGACTTCGACGCCACCCGCGACTTCGCCGCCTATCGCAGCTGGAGCTGGCAGGAACCGGGCCTGCAGTACCAGCCGGACGATCCACGGATCAAGAGCGACCTCACCGAACAGCGCATCCGCGACGCCGTCGCCCAGGAACTCGACCAGCGCGGCCTGCGCCCGGCCCAGGGCGGCGCCGCAGCCGACCTCAAGGTGCAGGCCTGGCTGATCGTCGACGAGCGTCAGGACCAGGTCAGCACCAATTACGGTGGCTACTGGGGCGGTTATTGGGGAGGTTACTGGGGCGGCCCGGCCTTCAACGAGACCCGCACCGTGGAATACAGGGTCGCCACCATCCAGGTCGACCTGTTCGACGGCAAGGACGGCAAGCTGGTGTGGCGCGGCAGCGCCGAGCAGATCATGCGCCAGTCGCCACCCAGCCCCAGCGAGCGGGAGGCGGCCATCCGCCAGACCGTGGCCAAGGTCATCGCGCAGTATCCGCCGCGATGAGCGACCAGTTGCTCGGCCACCGCCCCGCCAGCGCGGACGACCTGGACGAGGTGGTGCGCTTCGTGCGCAACGCCGACGAGCTTTTCTACGCCTTCCCCCGCGCACACTGGCCGCTCACCCGCGAGCAGCTAGCGGCCGCCTTCGCCGAGCGCCGGGGCAACACCCTGGCCCTGCTCGACGGGCGCCCGGCCGGTTTCGCCAACTTCTACCAGAGCCTGCCGGGCGACTACTGCGCCCTGGGCAACCTGATGATCGCGCCCTGGGCCCGCGGCCAGGGCGTGGCGCGCTACCTGATCGGCGTGATGGAGCGGCTCGCCAACCGCGACTTCGACGCCCGCGAACTCAAGGTCTCCTGCTTCAACGACAACGCTGCCGGCCTGCTGCTCTACGCCCGCCTGGGCTACCGGCTGACCGGCCTGGTCGAGCGCCAGCGCGGCCAGACGCGGGTGGCACTGGTGGAGTTCGTCAAGCCGCTGCAAAGCTGACCCAAGGGACAACAACAGGCATAATCGGCACTCCTCTCGCATTCCGGAGACCGCCATGCCCAACTGGTGGCTGCTCGCCCTGCCCCTCATCGCCGGCGCCGTGATGCCGCTGCAGGCCGGCATCAATGGCCAGCTGGCCAAGCACCTGTCCAGCGTGATGGCCGCCGCCCTGGTCTCCTTCCTGGTCGGCACCCTCGCCCTGTTGATCATCGTCCTGGCCCAGCGCGAGGTCTCCGGCCTGGCCGCGTTCAAGGGATTGTCCTGGTGGCACTGGAGCGGCGGCCTGCTCGGGGCCTTCTTCATCGCCACCGCCGCCTTCGCCGGCCCGCGCATCGGCGCCCTGCTGTTCATGGTGCTGGTGCTCGCCGGCCAGTTGGGCATGGCCTTGCTGCTGGACCACAACGGCTGGGTGGGCTTCCGCGAGGCGCCCATCACCGTGGGCAAGGCCGCCGGCCTGGCACTCATCGTCGGGGGCATCTGGCTGATCCGTCGCGGCTGACGACGAAATGCTGGCACTTTGCTTTATTTGAGCGGTTGGCGACGCTATGCTGCTGATACGCCGCATTTGTGATCACAACACATGGCTCCCGAAACCCCGTTCTCCCTCAGCGCCACCTTCCCCCTTCTCCGCGAAAGCCAGGACACCCGGGTCCGCACCCGCCTGGGCGGCATCTACTACCTGCTGGCCTGGCTGCTGACCTGGGGCTTCAGCGCGGCCCCCGGCTCCATGCAGGTCCTGGGCCTGCTCGGCACCCTGCTCTTCGCCGTGATGATGGCGCTGCGCTGGCTGCACCGCCTGCCGGCCCAGGAGAGCGATGCCAGCCTGGGCCAGTGGATCGACCGCCACTGGGGCCTGATCCTGCTCACCAGCCTGGGCTGGGGCCTGGCCCACGCCTGGACGCTGCTGCGCCCGGAGTTCGAGCCGTCGCGGCTGATCGCCACCCTCAGCACCGTGGCCTTCAGCACCGCCATGGCCTTCAACTTCCCCATGCGCAAGGCCCGCTGCGTGCTGGCCATCCTGCTGCTCTACGCGCCCGGCCTGGCCGCGCTGGCGGTGCAGTGGGACACCCAGGAGGCGCTGGCCATCACCCTGGGCTTCTACCTCACCTACCTGCTGCTGGCGCTGAACCGCAGCCACCGCGAGTACCACGCCACCCTGGCCATGGAGCAGCAGCTGGTCGACCAGCGCGAGCGCTACGACCGGCTCAGCCGCACCGACCCACTGACCCAGCTGGGCAACCGCCTGCAGTTCAACAGCCTGTTCCCGAGCCTGGTCGCCAGCGCCCGGCGCCAGGGCACGCCGCTGTCGCTGGTGCTGATGGACATCGACTTCTTCAAGCGGATCAACGACGAGCACGGCCACAGCAGCGGCGACATCTGCCTGAGCGACTTCGCCGAGCGCATGCGCCAGGTATTCCGCCGCGACAGCGACGCCCTGCTGCGCCTGGGCGGCGAGGAGTTCGGCGTGCTGATGCCCGGCACCCCGCTGGACGAGGCCTGCGCCCTGGCCGAGCACTTTCGCAGCGCCCTCGCCAGCCACGGCTTCGAACTCCAGGGCCGGCGCCTGCCGCTGACCACCAGCCTCGGCGCCGGCAGCTTCGACGCGACACTGGACGACACCGCCGAGGCCTTCTTCAAGCGCGTCGACGACGCCCTCTACCGGGCCAAGAGCGAAGGCCGCGACCGCCTGGCCCTGGCCGGGCAGCCCGACTGACGCGGGCCGCGCCGACCTACTCGCTCACCTGGAACTCCACCCGCGCCGTCGCCCCGCTCTGGTCCAGCAGGCTCAGCTGGTAGACCCCGGAAGCACTCAGCTTCTGCTCGATGCTCTCCCCCGGCTGGCTCTCGCCCACCGGCGCGCCGTCGAGGAACCACCAGCGCGTACCGCTGCCGCCCAGGGCCGAGAGCTTCAGGCGCAACGGCCTGTCGCTGCTGGCGGGACGGCGCAGGCGGTCGCCGTCGCGCACGCCGACGATGGACAGCGGCGCCGCCTGCACGGGCAGCGGCGGCGGGCAATCCGGCGAAGCCGCCGGCAGCCGCGCGGCGCGGCGCTCCCGGCGTGGCAGCCAGGGCTCCAGCGGCGCCGGCCAGAGCGCGACCAGGGCCTCGCGCGCGCCCTCGCAGCCCGGCGCCACCTGGCGCCCCTCGGCATCCAGCCAGAGGCGCTGATTCAGGCCCAGCCCCAGCGGCTGGTCGGCCGCCTGCAGGGTCGGTGGCACCGTGCCTTCCAGGGTCCAGGCGAAGCGCTGGCGCCGACAGTTGGGGTCGCCCCGCGCCAGCTCCTGGCCGAGCGGCCAGCAGATGGCGGCCACGCCGACGCCGGCCGGCACCTCCTGCACCGGCGGCGCCAGGCCGCGCTGGCGGTCGCGGTTGACCAGCAGGTCGTGCACCTGCAGCAGCAGGGGCGCGGCCGAGGCCAGGCCGAACTGGCCGGGCACCGGGGTGCCGTCCGGCCGGCCGATCCACACCCCGATCAAGTGGCGCGGGCCGACCCCGACCGCCCAGGCGTCGCGGAAGCCGTAGCTGGTGCCGGTCTTCCAGGCCAGCACCGGGCGCTGCACCAGCTCGGCGCGCGGGTCGCGGTCCGGCCGTGCCTGGCCGGAGAGGATGCGCCGGACGATCCAGGCCGCCCCCGGCGACAGCAGGCGCCGTTCGCGCAGCGCGTCCTGCGGCTGCAGGCGCGGGCGCGCGGCCATGCCGCCACGGGCGAAGGCGCTGTAGCCGGTCACCAGTTCCTCGAGGCGGCTGCCGGCGCCGCCGAGGATCAGGGTCAGGTTCGGCTCGGCGCCGGCCGGTAGCGCCAGCGGCACTCCCGCGCCGCGCAGCTCGCCGGCGAAACGCCTGGGCCCGTAGGCCTCCAGCAGCTGCACCGCGGGCAGGTTGAGCGAGGTGGCCAGCGCCTCGCTGGCCGACACCGGGCCGATGAAACCGGCGGCGAAGTTGCCCGGCCGGTAGTCGCCGTAGCGACGCGGCACGTCCTGCAGCAGGGACTCGGAGTGGATCAGCCCGGCGTCCATGGCCATGCCGTAGAGGAACGGCTTGAGGGTCGAGCCGGGCGAGCGCTGGGCGCGGATCATGTCGACATGGCCGAAACGGCGGTCGTCGCTCACATCCAGCGAGCCCAGGTAGGCGCGCACCGCCATGCTCTCGCTGTCCACCACCAGGATGGCGGCCGAGGTACGCTCCGGCAGGCGCGCGCGCCAGCCCAGCAGCAGGTCTTCCAGGCGCCGCTGCAGGTTGGCGTCCAGGGTGGTGCGGATCAGCGGCGGGCTGCCCGGCACGTTCAGCCGGCGCGCCAGCAGCGGCGCCAGGTCGGGCTCCCGGCGCGGCGCCAGCAGCACCGGTTCCTGCAGGGCCTCGTCCACCGTCGTGCGCGGCCATTCGCCGAACTCCGCCAGGCGGCGCAGCACCTTGTCCCGGGCCACCTGCGCGCGCTCGGGGTGACGGTCCGGGCGCAGCCGGCTGGGTGCCTGGGGCAGCACCGCGAGCAACGCCGCCTCGGCGCGGGTGAGCTGGCTCGGCGGCTTGCCCAGGTAGGCCCAGCTGGCCGCCGCCACGCCCTGCAGGGTGCCGCCGAACGGTGCGCGGTTGAGGTAGAGGGCGAGGATTTCTTCCTTGGACAGGTGCCACTCCAGCTGCAGGGTGCGCCACAGCTGCCTGAGCTTGCCGGCAAGGGTCCGCTCGTGCGGGTCGAGCAGCCGCGCCACCTGCATCGACAGGGTGCTGCCGCCGGACAGCACGCGCCCGCCCGTGAGGTTTTGCCAGGCGGCGCGCGCCAGGGCCAGCGGGTTTACCCCCGGATGGCGGTAGAACCAGCGGTCCTCGTAGGTCAGCAGCGCCTGCAGGTAATAGGGCGACACCTCGTCGGGCGCCACCGGGTAGCGCCACACGCCCTCGGCGTCGGCGAAGCGCCACAGCGGCGTGCCGTCCTCGGCCAGCACCACGCGGGCCAGGCCATCCTCGGGCAGCGGCAGCGGGAACAGCCGGTCGGCGCACCAGAGCGCGGCCAGCAGGAACAGCGGCAGGACCAGCCAGGGGCGGCGCAGGGCTCGCCGCAGAGCGTGCGGCGAAGGTTTCATCGAGGGCTCCAGCGCAACGGGGGGAACTCGGCTCGGGCCGGCGCAGCCCAAGCTTGAGGATCACCGACAGAGTGTAAGGAAGGATCGATGGGTACCGAGAGCTTCTTCGAACGACTGGGCGAAATACTGGGCAACTTCATTCGTGTCCTGGTCGAGGCCCTGACCGGTTTCTTCCGCCTGATCGGCCAGGCCGGAGCCAACTTCATCGACGGCCTGTCCCGCTCGCTGGGCATGGACCCGAACTGGATCAGCATCCTGGTCCTGATCATCGGCCTGTTGCTGCTGGTCAGCGCCATCCGCGCCTTCCTGCGCGGCTCGATCATCTGGGGCCTGATCGTCCTGCTGCTGGCGCTCTGGACCCTGAGCCTGCTGATCGGTTGAATCACGGCCCCGGCATGCCGGGGCCGCTCATCCTTCAGTTCTCCTTCACCACCAACTGCGCAGGAGCCGCGCCGACGGCGTTCCAGGCCGGGCGGTACATGGACTCGACCTGGGGCGGCGGCACGCGGTAGGTGCCGGGGGTGACGGCACGGGCCAGGTACAGCAGGTGGGTGGTGTCGTAGCCGTTGACGTCGACGGCGGCGACGAAGCGGTCGTCGCGGAACTCCTGGTGCTTGATCGCCGCGTTCTGCATCGACTGCTGCCATTCCTTCACCGCGCTGCTAGCGTCGTCCAGGCTGGCGGCGCTCTGCGCCAGGTTCTGGTTCTCCAGCTCCAGGCCGGCCGGCAGCAGGTCCACCACCAGAGCGTCGGGCACCCGCTCCTCGGCGCGCACCGCCAGGTGGACCAGCACCAGCTGGCCGCTGGCCAGATTGCCCAGGTCCAGCGGGCGGCCGTCCAGGCCGTAGAAGCCGCGCTCGATGCTGAGGTTGTTACCACGGGCCGCCGGCGCCGCCGTCGGGTAGCCGGAGATGGTCAGCTGCTGGTAGAGCTTGCCGTCGAAAGAGCTGCTCAGGCTCAGCGGCTCGGCCAGGCTGGCGCCGTCGAGCCGCAGGGCGGGCAGAGCGTTGCTCAGCTCGCGCACCTGGTCGGCCACGTTCAGCGTCGCTTGCCAGTCCTTCTCAGGCGTCTTGATCAGGCCACGGCCGGCGAGGAACAGCGCGTTGCGCTCCTGGGTCGACAGATAGGTCTGCAGCGAGCGCTCCTCGGCCAGGGAGAACAGCAGCTGGTCGCGGCTGGAGGCAGCCAGGTCGTTCTCTTCCAGCAGGGCGTAGATCAGCGCCTGATCGCGCAGCGGGCTGCCGTAGTCGGCCAGCCATTCCTTGCGCTGGCGGCCGATGCCCAGGCCCAGGGCCAGCGCCTCGTCGGCGCGCGGCTTGTCGCCCATCTTCTGCAGGGCCACGGCCAGCTGCACCAGCGGCAGGCCGGACTTGGCGTCGGCGCGGCGGTCGTACAGCGCGCGCAGACTGCCCAGCGGCGCCTGCTGGCTGCGCGCCAGCACCAGGCCGGCATAGGCCTGCACGGCGAAGCGGGTGTGGTCGAGGTTGTCGCTGTAGCCGGCCTCGACCAACTGGCGGTCCTGCAGGTAGCGCAGCAGGCGCGCACTGGCCTTCTCCAGCGCTTCCGGCGGCACCGCGAAGCCCTGCTCGCGGGCGCGCAGCAGGAAGTCGGTGACATAGGCAGTCAGCCAGTATTCCTCGTCGCTGTCCGAGCCCCACAGGCCGAAGCTGCCGTTGTAGCGCTGCATGCCCAGCAGGCGCTCGATGCCGATCTCGATGGAGCGGCGGCGCTGTGCCTCCGGCTCGCCTTCCAGGCCGAGGCGCTTGAGGGTGGCGCCGTCGGCATAGAGCGACGGGTACAGGCCGCTGGTGGTCTGCTCCAGGCAGCCGTAGGGGTAGGCCCGCAGTGCCTGGATCTGTTCGGCCAGGTTCAGCGGCGGACGGCTGGAGACGCTGAGCAGCGCCTCGCGCCCGGCCGGCTCGAAGGCCGCCAGGGTACCGGCCGGCAGCTGCCAGCTGTCGCCCTGCAGCACGCCGCGCAGGTGCTTCTGCTGCGCCGGCCAGGCCGAGCGCACGCCGATCCGCCATTCGCGGCTGAACGCCGGCAGATTCTCGCCCGGCAGGTCGAGGCCGGCCACGGTCACCCGCAGCACGCCGGTGCCGTAGCCGCCGACGGCGCGCACCGGGATGCGCAGGGTGTCGCGCTGGGCCTGGTCGAGGTCCAGCGTGGTGCTGTAGCCCTCGGGATTGCCGGCCAGGTTGAGCTGGCCCTCGGCCTCGACCCGCACCTCCAGCTGCTGCTCGGCACCGGACAGGTTGGTCAGGTCCAGCGCCACGCTGGTCTCGTCGCCTCCGGCGAGGAAGCGCGGCGCCGACAGTTCGGCCACCAGCGGCGCGGCCACCACCGTCTTGCCCTCGGCCATGCCGTAGCGTTCGTCGGTCCAGGCCTGGGCCATCAGGCGCAGCTCGCCATTGAAGTCGGGGATGTCCAGGCTGACGTCGCCTTCGCCCTGGGCGTTCAGCTCGATCGGCACGCTCTGCAGGGCAACGATGGTGACGCTGGTGTCCGGGCGCTTGCCGCCCTTGGCCAGCGCCGCGTCGCCACCGAAGGCCAGCTTGGCCAGGCGGCCCTGGCCGGCCTCGATCAGCTGGCCGTACACGTCCAGCTGGTCCACGCCGTAGGCCTTGCGGCCGAACAGCTCGGCGAACGGGTCGGGGGTCTTGTATTCGGTGATGTTGAGGATGCCGACGTCGACCGCCGCCACCAGCACGTTGACCTTCTCTGGCACGCTGCCGTCGGCGCTCTTCGCCTGCACCTTGACCTTGAGCGGCTGCAGCGGACGCATCTTCTCGGGGGCTTCCAGGCTCACCTGCAGCTTGCGCGGCGCGCGGTCGAATGGCAGGTGCAGCAGGCCCACGGCACGCTTGGGCGTAGCCCCGGCCTTGCGCTCGCCGGGACGGATGACCAGGGCGCTGACGTACAGGTCGTGGCGCGCCCAGTCCTTGGCCAGGGGAACGTCGAAGCTCTTGCCCTCGGCGGGGACCTCGATTTCCTGCCACCACAGCGGGCCGTCGCTGGACTCGACCATCAGGTAGCCGCTACCGCCGGCCGGCGGCGTGACGGTGACCTTGGCGGTGTCGCCGGCGCCGTAGGCCGGCTTGTCCAGGGCCAGCTTGACCTGATCCGGGCGCACCGCGCCGCCTTCGGTGTTGTCCTGCCAGTAGTAGCCGGCCCAGAAGCGCAAGCTGCTGGTGAAGCCGGTCTGCGGATCGGTGACCTCGACGCGGTACGGGCCCCACTCCACCGGGAAGCTGATCTTGGCGGTGCCGCCGGCGGCCACCTTGACCCGCTCCTCGCCGAGGTTGAGGAACTTCTCGTTGTAGTGGTAGTTCCAGCCCTCGCTTTCCGAGAAGCTCCAGTAGTAGTCGCGGCGCTCGCGGATCAGGCGCACCTGCAGGCTGTCGCTGGCCAGCTTGTTGCCAGCCGGGTCGGCCAGCAGCACTTCGAACTCGGCCAGGCCGTCGCCGTCCACGTTCTCGCCGTCGAACAGTCCGCGCAGGCCCGGCAGGCGCTCGGCCGGCCACACCGGCTGCACCAGGCGACGGGTGATCGGGCGGCCGCCGGATTCCTGCAGGCTGGCCTGGAGGATCAGTTGCAGCGGCGACTTGGCCTCGGCCCAGCGGTTCTCGACGCCGACCGTGGCCAGGCCCTCGGCGTCCAGGGTGGTTTCCTCGAGCTCCAGGTCCTGGTTCAGTTCTTCCTCGGTGACCGAGCCGAACTGGTAGCCCGGAAGCGTCTTGACCGCCTCGCGCAGCGGCCGCACGTAGACCTGGCCGGTCAGGCGGTTGCCCGACGCCGGCGCGCCGTAGAGGTAGCGGCCCTCGACCTGGAAGCGTGCCTCGTCGCTCGGCTTGAGCGGCTTCTCACTGCCTTTCAGTTCCAGCGCCAGGCGCTCGGGGAGGAAGTCCTCGACCAGGAACTCGTAGATCTGCTGGCGACCGCCGCCGAAGTCGAACAGCAGCTGCCAGCGCCCGGTCGGTGCCTCGCCGGCCAGCTGCAACTGGTACTGGTACAGGCCGTTGACGCCCGGCTCCCAGACGAACTTGCGGCTGACCTGCTCGTCCGGCCGGCGCACTTCCACGTTGACCGGCTGCGGTTTGACCGAGCGGCCATCGACGTCGCGCAGCAGGGCGTTGAGCAGCACCAGTTCGCCCGGGCGATAGAGGTCGCGCGGGCCGAACACGAAGAACTGCAGCGGGTTGGCCACCGCGCCGCCGATGTCGAACTCGGCCAGGTCCAGCGCCGGGCTGGACAGGTTGAGCAGGCTGGTCTGCTCGCCCTGGCGGGCGATCAGCAGGGTGGCCTTCTCGGGCAGCGGCAGTTGGGCATGGCCGTCGCCGTCGGTCTTGACGCTGGCCAGCACCTCGCCCTTGTAGCCGAGCACCTCGACGTCGACGCCGGACAGCGCCTTGCCGCCCTCCAGGGCCTGGGCGAAGGCGTCCAGGCGGCCGTGGTAGCGGTGCACGGACAGGCCGATGTCGCTCAGGGTGAACAGGGTCGCCGGCTGCGAATAGTTGTAGGTGCCCGCCTGGCGCATCACCGCCAGGTACACGCCCGGCTGCTTGAACGGCTCCAGGCCGGCGATCGGCAGCAGCACGGTCTCGCGGGTGTTGCGCGCGGGGTTGAGGTCGAAGCGGCCGCTGTAGACCAGTTCAGCCATCGGCAGCAGCTCGCGGGACTGCCAGGTGTCCAGGCTGGAAGCGCGACCCCACTGGGCGAGGAAGTTGGTCAGCGCCTCCTGCTTGATGCGGAAGAACTCGACGTTGACCTTGTCGACGTTCAGCGCGATCACCGGCAGGCCCTCGGCCAGTCGGGTCGGCAGCAGCGAGCCGCGGCTGGCGAAGCCCACCGTGGGCTGCAGGTCGCGGGTGTCGAGGCTGGCGCTGTACTCGGCGGCCAGTTCGCTGCCATTGATGGCGCGCAGGCCGCGGTCGACGGTGAGCGCCAGGCTGCGCCGCGGCTCCAGGTGGCGCAGGCGCAGTTCCATCAGGTTGTCGGACAGCTCCCAGGCGCCGTCGACCTTGCCGCTCTTCTTGTCCACCAGGTGCACGCGGGTGGCGAAGTCCTGGTCCGGGTCCAGCGGCACGCTGAAGCTCACCGACAGCGTGCTGGCGCCGTCCAGCTGGATTTCCGAGACGTCCGCCACGGCCAGCTCGCGGCCAGCGTAGCGCTGGCTCAGCTCGGCCTTGTCCAGCGCCGCGCGTGGCTTGGCGGCCTGTTCGGCGGACGCCGCCGGCTGGGCGGGCGGCTTGGCGGGAGCATCGGAAGTGGAGGAATCACAGGCGCTCAGGAGCGCGAGCGCGGCAGCCAGAAACAATCCTTTGTACGACATGACGGACTCTCGGGAGAGTGGCGGGGGAAGGCCAGCACTATAGCCGAGCCGGGTGCGCCCTTCACGGAAGCGTTACGCACTTGGAATCAATTTGTTGACGATCTGCACTCGGCACCGAAGCCCTTGTAGGAGCGGCCTTGGCCGCGAAGCCTTTCTTCGTCGCCATGCACAGTCCTAGGCCATGAATTCGCGGCCAAGGCCGCTCCCACAAGACTCCGCCCGCGAGAGCCTGGAAGGTCGCCGAGCAACGCCGCGGTGCCACGCGCGCCTTTTCGCCCCGGCCTATAATCCCGCGCTTTCACCCCGGGGCCGCTCCATGTCCACACTGCTCGCCGCCTGGCGTCACGCACCGACCCATCGCCGGGTCTGGGCGCTGGCCGCGCCGATGATCCTGTCCAACCTCTCCGTGCCGCTGGTGGCGCTGGTGGACAGCACAGTGATCGGCCACCTGCCCCATGCCCACCAGCTCGGCGCGGTGGTGGTGGGCGGCAGCCTGTACGCCATGCTGGCCGGCGTGTTCGGCATCCTGCGCATGAGCGCCACCGGCTTCGCCGCCCAGGCGGCGGGCCGCAGCGACGGTGCGGCGCTGCGCCTGGTGCTGCTGCAGAGCCTGGCCCTTGCGGCCGTCATCGCCGTGGCGGTCGGCCTGCTGGCGGTGCCCCTGAGCGACCTGGCCCTGCGCCTGATGAGCCCCTCGTCCGAGCTGGACGCCCAGGCACGCGACTTCTTCCACGCCCGCCTGTTCGGCCTGCCGGCCACCCTGGCCTGCGCGGCGCTGGTCGGCTGGCTGCTCGGCACCCAGAGCGCGCGCGGCGCGCTGGCGGTGATGCTGACCACCAACCTGCTCAACGTGGCGCTCAACCTGTGGTTCGTCCTCGGCCTGGAATGGGGCGTGCTCGGCTCGGCCCGTGCCTCGGTGCTGGCCGAGTGGTGCGGTGCGCTGCTCGGGCTGTACCTGGCCTGGCGCACACTGCGCCATCATCCGGGGCAGTTACCGAGCCGCGAGCTGCGCCGCTGGAGCGGCTGGAGCGCGCTGCTGGCGGTGAACCGCGACATCCTGATCCGCACCCTGGCGCTGCACCTGGTGTTCTTCCTGATCACCGTGCAGGGCACCCGCCTGGGCGACGCCACGGTGGCGGCCAACGCCCTGCTGCTCAACGGGCTGCTGGTGGTCGCCTTCGCCCTGGACGGCCTGGCGCACGCGGTGGAGGCGCTGTGCGGCCACGCCATCGGCGCCCGCGACCGACTCACCCTGCGCCGCTCGCTGGTGGTGGCCGGCGGCTGGTCGCTGCTGGGCAGCCTGCTGTTCGCCCTGCTCTTCCTGCTCGCCGGCAGGCTGTTCGTCGAGCTGCAGACCGACATCGCCGAGGTCCGTCGCGCCGCCTACCCGTACCTGCCGTACATGGCGCTGCTGCCGCTGGTGGCGGTGTGGAGCTACCTGCTGGACGGCCTGTTCATCGGCGCCACCCGCGCGCGCGAGATGCGCAACGCCATGCTGCTCAGCGTGGCCTTGGGCCTGGCGCTCGGCTGGCTGCTGCGCGGCCTGGGCAACCACGGCCTGTGGCTGGCCTTCCTCGGCTTCATGCTGATGCGTGGCGTGACCCTGGCGCTGCTCGCCCGGCGCCTGCAGCGACGGGACGCCTGGCTGCCGGCGGCGGGCTGAGCGCAGCGAGCGCTGGATCACACCGCCCGGCCCCTGTACCTTGCCCCGGAACAGGGCCGCGACAGAACGGCCCGTCATTCCGTCCCAGCCATCCGAGGAACCCGCCATGGCCGATGCGATCGCCGCCAGCCTGCACTACCTGTCGATCTTCGTGCTGTTCGCCCTGCTCACCTGCGAGCACATCCTGTTCCGAGCCGACCTGGACCACGCCACCGCGCGGCGCCTGCTGCGCATCGACCTGGCCTACGGCGTGACGGCCGGCCTGGTGCTGGCCACCGGCCTGGCCCGGGTGGTCTGGTTCGGCAAGGGCGTGGACTACTACCTGCACAACTGGGTGTTCCACGCCAAGGTCACCCTGTTCATCCTGGTCGGCCTGCTGTCGATCCTGCCGACCCTGACCTTCTTCAACTGGCGCAACGACCTGCTGGCCGGCAAGGCGCCGACCATCACCCCGGCCCAGGCCCGGCGCACCATCTGGGTGATCCGCCTGGAGCTGCTGCTTCTGGTCTGCCTGCCGTTCCTGGCCAGCCTGATGGCACGTGGGGTGGGTTACTTCAGCTGATCGCCCCACTGTTGTAGGGTGCGCCGTGCGCACCTGCAAGCCCGTACGTGGCTTCGGTGCGCACGGCGCACCCTACGAGCAGGCGCAACAGCCAATGGGGGCATCACCATGAAAAAGCCCAGCGGATACCGGGCTTTTTCTTGGCCGTGATGTGCGCGGGTTTCACCCGCCCTACGGGAGCCTGTAGGGCGGGTGAAACCCGCGTCCGACCTCAGGTCGACAGGTAGGAGGAGCGGGTCAGCCCCAGCCGCAGCGCGTCCAGGTACTGGGAGCGTTCGTTGGCGGTGAGCTTGGCGCCGGCCACCTTGTCGCGGTAGTAGGTCATCAGCTCCTCCGGCGACAGGTGCACGTAGCGCAGCATGTCCTCGATGGTGTCGTGGGTCTCGATGCCGGTGTGGAACACGCTGCCGTCCGGGCGCTGGTAGATGTTCACCGAATCGGTGTCGCCGAACAGGTTGTGCATGTCGCCGAGGATCTCCTGGTAGGCGCCGACCAGGAACACGCCGAGCACGTAGTCCTCGCCCTCGCGCACCTCGTGCACCGGCAGGCTGGTCTCGATCGACTGCTCGTCGACGTACTGGCGGATCTTGCCGTCGGAGTCGCAGGTCAGGTCCTGCAGCACGGCGCGGCGCAGCGGCTCCTCCTCCAGGCGGGTCAGCGGCAGGATCGGCAGGATCTGGCCGATGGCCCAGGTGTCCGGCAGGCTCTGGAACACCGAGAAGTTGCAGATGTACTTGTCCGCCAGCTTGTCGTTGAGTTCGTCGAGCACCGCCCGGTGCGAGCGCTGGCGCGCCTTGAGCTGGTTGTGCAGGCGCCGGCAGATGGCGAAGTAGCACTGCTCGGCCAGGGCCTTCTCGGTCAGGTTGAGCTTGCCGGCCGAATACTGCGCGGCCACTTCCTCGATGTAGTGGGTGGCGCGCCAGTAGGTCTCGGCGACCATCTCCGGATCGCTGCCACCGAGCAGGTCGATCAGGTTCTGCAGCACTTCCGGCTGCTCGACGGAGCGGTCGATCTCCGGCTCCTCGTCGTTGTGCCGCTCCACGTCGGTCACCTGCACCACCAGCACGGCGTGGTGCGCGGTCATCGCCCGGCCGCTCTCGGAGAAGATGTGCGGATGGGGGATTTCCTGGCGGTCGCAGAATTCCTTGAGCATGTCGACCACGGTGGAGGCGTAGTCCTCCATGTCGTAGTTGATCGAGCTGGCGTTGCGCGAGTGGGTGCCGTCGTAGTCCACGCCAAGGCCGCCGCCGACGTCGATGTGGTCGACCGGCAGGCCCAGCCCGCGCAGCTCGCCGTAGTAGCGGATGGCCTCGCGGAAGCCCTTGCGGTAGTCGGCGATGTTGGCGATCTGCGAGCCCATGTGGAAGTGCAGCAGGCGGATGCCCTGGTCCAGCTTGGCCGCCTTGAAGCGCTCGACCACCGAGAGGATCTGCGCGGCGGAGAGGCCGAACTTGGACTTCTCGCCGCCGGTGTCGGCCCACTTGGAGGACGCCAGCGAGGACAGGCGCACGCGCAGGCCCACCTGCGGGGTGACCTTGATCCTGGCCGCCTCGTCGATGACGAACTGCACCTCGGATTCCTTCTCGATCACGATGAACACGTTGTGGCCGAGCTTCTGGCCCATCAGCGCCAGGCGGATGAACTCGCGGTCCTTGTAGCCGTTGCAGACGATGGTGCCACCCTTCGGCGCCAGCGCCAGCACCGCCATCAGCTCGGGCTTGGAGCCGGCCTCCAGGCCGATGGAAACGTCCTGGGTGGCGATGATGTTCTCCACCACCGCCTCCTGCTGGTTGACCTTGATCGGGTACAGCGCGGTGTAGCGGCTGCCGTACTCGAGGCGCTCGATGGCCGCGTCGAAGGCGCTGGTCAGCTGGCGCACGCGCGACTGCAGGATGTCCGGGAAGCGCACCAGCAGCGGCAGCGACAGGCCGCTCTCGCGCAGACCGTCGAGCTGGGCGTAGAGGTCGATCGGTGCGCTGTCAGGGCCGTTGGGTCGCACTTCGACGCGACCGGCATCGTTGATCGAGAAGAAGCCGGCGCCCCAGTGGCGAATGCCGTAGACGCTGCGGCTGTCCGCCACCGTCCATTGGCTACCGTCGTCTTTGCGGGTGCGTCTTGCGGCCATCGAAGTCTCCTGTGGGGCGAGAAAGGGCTGCCGCCCGGCAGCGGTTGTACATCACGAATATGAAGATTGCAGGAAGAGTGGACTACCCCTCCTGCGTGGAAGTTTAGGAAGCGGCGCGTCAGCCGCCGGACTTCTTGGCCTTGAAGCCACGCTTGGCGAGTTCTTCGAGCAGCAGCTCGACCATGTCGCCCTGGATCTCGATGACGCCGTCCTTCAGCCCGCCGCCGCAGCCGCAGCGCTTCTTCAGCGCGCTGGCCAGCTCCTTCAGCTCGGCCTCGGCCAGCGGCACGCCGGTGACGGTGGTGACGGTCTTGCCGCCACGGCCCTTGGTTTCGCGGCGCACGCGGGCGATGCCGTCGCCTTCGGGAATCTGGCTCTGCTTGCAGATGCAGGTGGCCACCGGCTGGCCGCAGTCGGGACAGTGCCGACCGCCATCGGTGGAATAGACGAGACCGCCCAGGGCGGAGAGCGACGAAGCTTTCTTGACCACCGGCTTTTCCTCGTAGGGGTCAGGATAGCGACTGGCTGAACGATGTCAGCCGCGAGGCCCCACTCAGGCAGGGGCGGCGCAACCAGGCGTGGCGCCTGGCGTGAAGGTGGCGCAGTGTACGGATAAAAGTGGCATCTGCTAAGTGCAGAATTGCGCCATTGGCCGACGGATTGGCGACCCCGTTCGGCATCGCGCACCAGGACGCACGGAAATACTGCACAACACCACGGTCGGCGCGGGCTTCCCCACCCCTCTCCCCACGGGAGAGGGGCCGGGGGTGAGGGGCTCGCAGGCCACGCCGAGTCGACCATGGCACCCTCACCCCTGCCCTCTCCCACAGGGAGAGGGGGTTATCCCTGCGCGTCCAGGTACAACCGCAACGCCTGCAGCGAATCCGGGCAGCAGGGCTTCTCCCGTACAAGCACCTGGGCCTGTTCGAGCGTGACAAAACGCGCCTCCATCACCTCCTCCGGCTGCAGCGCCAGCGGCGCATCGGACACGGCGGAGAACACCGCGCCCCACAGGCGGTTGCCCGGCTCGTCGAAGAAGAAGCGCCCGTGCTCGCGCAGCGGCGCCTCGGCGATACCCAGTTCCTCGAACAGCTCGCGGGCGGCGGACTCGGCATAGCTCTCGCCCTCGCCCACCATGCCGCCCGCGGCCACGTCCCAGTAGCCGGGATACACCGCCTTGCTCAGGGTGCGCCGGTGCACGCACAGCTCGCCACGGGAATTGAACAGCAGGATGAAGGTGCCACGGCCGATCAGCCCGCCGCAGCGCAGTTCGGCGCGCGGCAGGCCGCCGAGCAGGTGGTCGCGCTCGTCGACCCAGGCGACCCGCTCGGCGTCGGAGGCGGCACGGTGCGCCGCCTCGTTCGCGGGATGGGTCATCAGCCCTGGCTCAGCAGGGTGCGCAGGTCGATGATCGCGGCGTTGGCGCGGGAGATGTAGTTGGCCATCACCAGCGAGTGGTTGGCCAGCACGCCGTAGCCGCTGCCGTTGAGCACCATCGGGCTCCACAGGGTCTCCTGGGCGGCCTCCAACTCGCGGATGATCTGGCGCACGCTGACGGTGGCGTTCTTCTTCGCCAGCACGTCGGCGAAGTCCACCTCGATGGCACGCAGCATGTGCGACAGCGCCCAGGCTTGGCCGCGCGCCTCGTAGAACACGTTGTCGATCTGCAGCCAGGGCGTGCGCACCTCCTCCTCGCTGACCTGCACCGTCTGCCCCACCGGCACCGTCTGGTTCGGCTGCAGGTCGGTGTTCAGGCGCACCCGGCCGACGCTGGCCGACAGCCGCTGGGACAGCGAGCCCAGGCGGGTGGCGACGTCGCCCAGCCAGTTGTTGAGGTTATCGGCGCGGGCGTAAAACTGGGCCTTGGGCTGGCTCGGATCGGCCAGCGCCACCAGGTAGCGGTCCAGCGACTTGATGCCCTCGGCGTACTCGGCCTCTGAGGCCGGCAGCGCCCAGCTCTTGTTGTCGAAGTTGAAACGCGGCTCGGCCTTCGCCAGGTTCGGGTCCTCGGTGGACTGCGACTGGGAGCGGGCGAAGTCCTTGCGCAACGCGCGGGACAGGTCGCGGACCTGCACCAGCACGCCGTATTCCCAGGCCGGCATGTTGTCCAGCCACAGGCCGGGCGGCGCGATGTCGTTGGACAGGTAGCCGCCGGGCTTGCTCAGCAGGGTCTGGGAGACCTGCTTGAGGGTCTCCACCGTGGTGTAGCCGCTGACCATCTTGCGCTGGGCCTGTTCGGCCGCCGCCTGGGCATGCTGCTGCACCGGGAACAGGTCCGGCTCCTGACTCCAGTACCAGCCCACCAGCATGGCGCCCAGCAGGTAGATGCCGAGCAGCGTGCCCAGCGTCTTGCCGAGCCAGCCGCCACCGAAATAGCTGCGCACCCCGTCCATCGAGTCATCGACGTTGCCACGCAGCTCACCTGCGCGATTCTTCCAATCCAGCATGATCTTGATCCTTCATTGCGTCATCGCTTGATCCGACCCTGTCCGCGGCCGATCCGTTCTGCACTATAAGTGAAGCTCACAGTCAGAGCAGTGACAGAATGGCCTGGATGCCGCCGATTCGGCCAAAAGTTGGAAAATTGGCGTCAAATGATCAATGGTTATCCTTGGAATACCTTTCCAGTGGTAGCATCAGGCCATCACTCAGCCCAAAAGGCTGAACCACGTTAGATGCCCATCATGATCGAGCACGAAGACCCCAGCCGCGATCGGCTCAAGCAACACTTCGCCAAGCGCGTGATTCACCAGGCGCGCCAAGTGCTGGAGGTGTGGCAACGCCTGCAGCAGCAGGAGTGGGACGCGACCGCGCTGGCCGAGCTGATCGAGGCCAACCTGGGGCTGCTGCGCTACGCCGAGCGCTTCGAGCAGGACCTGCACGTCCACCTCGCCCGCTCCATCGGCCATTGCCTGGAAGCCGTCGAAGCCAATCGCGGGCGCCTCACCAGCCAGCTGATCACCGAACTCAACCAGTTGATGCAGCGCCTGTCGCGCACGGGCCTGCGCCATGGCGACCAGTACGACCAGACCTTCCTGCCGCCCTTGCGCAAACCCGTGTACCTGGCCCTGCAGGACCAGGAGCGTGCCGAGCGCCTGGCCCAGCAACTGGAATTCTTCGGCCTGCACGCCCAGCCGCTGGCCAGCGCCGCCGCCTTCCGCACCGCCATGGACGAGCGCCACCCGGCGGCCATCCTTATGGAAGTGGACTTCTCCGGCCCCGACCAGGGACTGGCGCTGGCCAGCGAGGCCCAGGAAGGCCTGGAACACAAGCTGCCCCTGCTGTTCTTCAGCCACCAGGACGTCGACACCCCCACCCGCCTGGCAGCCGTGCGCGCCGGCGGCCAGGAGTTCTTCACCGGCGCCCTGGACGCCTCCAGCCTGATCGAGCGCATCGAGATCCTCACCAACGTGATCCAGTACGATCCCTACAAGGTGCTGATCATCGACGACTCGCGGGCCCAGGCGATCCACACCGAGCGCGTGCTGAACAGCGCGGGCATCGTCACCCGCACCCTGACCGAGCCGATCCAGGCCATGGCCGAGCTGGCCGAGTTCCAGCCCGACCTGATCATCCTCGACATGTACATGCCCGAGTGCAACGGCCCCGAACTGGCCAAGGTGATCCGCCACAACGACCGCTACGTCAGCGTGCCGATCATCTACCTGTCCGCCGAGGACGACCTGGACAAACAGCTCGACGCCATGAGCGAAGGCGGCGACGACTTCCTGACCAAGCCGATCAAGCCGCGCCACCTGATCGCCACCGTGCGCAACCGCGCGGCGCGGGCGCGCAACCTCAAGGCGCGCATGGTGCGCGACAGCCTCACCGGGCTGTTCAACCACACCCACACCCTGCAGCTGCTCGAAGACGCACGCTTCCGCGCCCGCCGCGACGGCCAGCCGCTGACCTTCGCCATGCTCGACATCGACCACTTCAAGAAGGTCAACGACACCTACGGCCACCCCATGGGCGACCGGGTGATCAAGAGCCTGGCCCTGTTCCTCAAGCAGCGCCTGCGCAAGACCGATCACATCGGCCGCTACGGCGGCGAAGAATTCGCCGTGGTCCTGCCGGACACCGACGCCGCCACCGCGGCCAAGGTACTCGACGAAATCCGCAAGCGTTTCGCCGAGATCCACTACCCGGCCCAGCCCCGCGACCTGAGCTGCACCTTCAGCTGCGGCATCGCCGAAGTGACCGAGGACATGGATACCAACACCCTGTCCAAGCAGGCTGACGAAGCGCTCTACGTCGCCAAGCGCGGCGGGCGCAACCGGGTGGAAATCTACCTGGGTGAAAAAGCGTGACCGGTGTCACAGCGTCATAAGGCTGTAACCGTATCGCAATAACCTGTGGGCATCGCCAGCTTTTCCGGTGCCCGTCATGCGTCTCAAGCAGCTCACCAACCTCTCGACCCTGCTCCTGATCACCTCGTGCCTGGCCCTGGGCGGCACTCTGTGGTGGTCGGAGCGGGCGCTGGAGCAGCCGTACCTGCTGATGCAGCGCTACCTCAACCTGTCCCAGCAGTTCCAGCACCAGGTCGCCGACAACGTGCAGGCCTACCTGGCCAGCGGCGACGCAGTGCGCCACAGCCAGGCGACCCAGGCCATCGCCGAATTGGAGGCCCGGCTGGGTGAGCTGCCCGAGCAACTGGCCGACGCCCTGCGCCCCAGCCTGCAGGACCTGGAGCGTTTCGTCTCCACCGACCTGCTCGCCGCCGGCAAGCTGGCCGGCGATCCGCAAGGCCTGTTGCTGCAGGCCGAACGGGAGATGAGTGGCGCCCTCGACCAACTGGCCCGCTACGCCGACGACAGCGGCAGCCCGGATGCCCAGCGCTACGCCCAGCCGCTGTTCCGCGGCGCCCAGCACCTGGCGCGCCTGAGCCACGCCCGCGACAAACTGGTGAGCAGCGGGCGCAGCGAACTGGCCGGCGACGTGGAGCGGGAACTGGGCGCGCTCGAACAACTGGCCGGCGCCCTCGAAGCCCTGCCCCTGCTCGGCGTGACCGAAAGCGCCGGCGCCGGCAACAGCTTCGCCGACCTGCTCGGGCTGGCGGGCGACGCCGACCAGCAGCAGGCGGAAGACAAGGGCATCGCCCTCAAGCGCGACTTCGCCAGCCTGGTCAAGCGCTATCCGGCCGAGCTGGCGCGCACCCGCGCACTGATCCAGCAGCGCGGTGAACTGCTCAGCGCCAGCGCCGCCAAGATCGAGCAACTGCAATCCGCCCTGGCCGGCCTGGAGCCACTGGTGCGCGCCGAGCACAGCCGCATCCAGGGCGAGGCGCGCCTGATCCAGGGCGTGGTCATCGGCCTGATCCTGCTCGTCGCCCTCGGCCTGGACCGCATCCAGCGCCGCCTGAGCAACCTGCTCGGCCACCTGGCCCCGGCCCTGTCGACCTGGGCCGCCGGCGACTTCTCCCGCGACGTCCACCTCGACTCGCGCACCCGCGAGCTGCGCGACATCGAGGAATCCCTCAACCACCTGCGCCGCTACCTGGTCGAGCTGATCGGCACCATCCACCAGCACGCCGGCGAAGTGGCTGGCAGCAGCCGCACCCTGGCCGAACTGAGCCAGGGCCTGCACGGCGGAGCCGAGCGCCAGCTGGCCGACACCGCGCAGATCCGCGATGCCCTGGGCGAGCTGGAAGGCACCATCGCCCGGGTCGCCGACGACGCCAGCCAGGCCGCCGAGGCCAGCCGCGCCGCCAGTCGCGCGGTGGAACAGGGCCAGCGGGTGATCGAACAGAGCCTGACCGGCCTGCAATGCCTGGTCGGCGAAGTGCAGGGCAACGCCCAGTCCATCGAACAGCTGGCCGCCGAAACCGCCACCATCGGCCAGGTGCTGACGGTGATCCGCGGCGTGGCCGAACAGACCAACCTGCTGGCGCTCAACGCCGCCATCGAGGCCGCCCGCGCCGGCGAGGCGGGGCGAGGCTTCGCCGTGGTCGCCGACGAGGTGCGCTCGCTGGCCCAGCGCACCAGCGGCGCCACCGAGGAAATCCAGCAACTGATCGCCCGCCTGCAGGGCGCCGCCCAGCAATCGGTGACCGCCATGCGCGCGCAGATGGAACACGCCGAGGCCACCGCCAGCCAGGCCGAGCAGGCCGACGGCGCCCTGGACGAAGTGGTGCTCGCCATCCGCACCATCGCCAGCATGGCCGAGCGCATCGCCGAAGCCACCGCCCACCAGGGCGGCGCCGCCAGCGAAATCCGCGACCGCAGCGAGCGTATCCACCACCTCGGCGGCGACAACCTGACCCGCATCGGCGAGGGCCGCGCCCAGGGCGAGCAACTGCTGCAGTTGGGTGGCAGGTTGCACACGGCTGTGCAGGCCTTTCGCGTGTAAGCCACAGATTCGCGGACAAGTCCGCTCCCACAGGGCACCGATCCTTCGTGGGAGCGGACTTGTCCGCGCAAAAACTCCCTCGGCAATATCCGTTGACAGCCCGCGCCATCAGGGCAGTCGAGTGGAAGATCGGCTGTACGCCCCCAACGCCTCGTCGTCCCCGCGCAGGCGGGGCCCCAGGGACGCGGTGTCTTGACCCGCACCTGGATTCCCACCTGCGCAGGAATGACCGGATTTCCTGCCTTGTCCGAATAGGGCCTTCACCCGATTGCCCTACCTGCGCCACCCGGTCGCCTGGGGTCAGCCGGCGGACTTGGGTATGATGCCCGCCAAGTCCGTCGTGCGAGTCCGCCATGCGCCGCCTGCTGCCCCTGTTCCTGCTGCTGCTCACCCTGCCGGCCCTGGCTGGCCTGTTCGATGATCCGACGCCGCGCGGGGTGATCGACGAGGCGCCGCTGAACAACAGCGCCGACTTCCTGCCGGTACGCGAGGCGTTCCGCCTCGGCCTGGTGGAAAGCTCGGCGAACGCGGTGAAGCTGCGCTTCGTCAACGCCGAGGGCTACTACCTCTATCGCCACCGCTTCCAGTTCCGCATCGAACCCAGCGACCTGGCCAGGGGCGAGGCCGTGCTGCCGGCGGGCGAGCCGAAGCACGACGAATTCTTCGGCGACGTCGAGGTGTACTACGGCATCACCGACATCGAGCTGCCGATCGACAACCCCATCGACCTGCCCTTCACCGTACACGTCACCTACCAGGGCTGCGCCGACAAGGGCCTGTGCTACCCGCCGGAAACCGAACGCATCGAGGTCGACGGCAAGGGCGCCGCACCCACGACCGCCGCCGAGTCGTCGGCCGGCGCACCCGCCCCCACCGGCTGGACCTGGAAGGAACTGGCGCTGTTCTTCATCGGCGGCCTGGGCCTGGCCCTGACCCCCTGCGTGCTGCCGATGTTGCCGATCCTCACCGGCGTGGTCCTGCGCGGCCAGCCCGGCGGCGTCCGCGGCCTGGTGCTGTCGCTGGCCTATGTGCTGCCGATGGCGATCAGCTTCGCCATCCTCGGCGCGCTGATGGGCCTGTTCGGCGCCGAACTCAACCTGCAGGCGCGCCTGCAATCGCCTTGGGTGCTGGTGCCCTTCGCCATCTTCTTCGGCCTGTTCGGTGCCGCCAGCCTGGGCTTCCTCGAACTGCGCCTGCCGGCCGCCGTCGACGGCCCGCTGCAGCGCCTGAGCCAGCGCCTGCAGGGCGGCACCCTGCTCAGCGCCGCCGCCCTCGGCGTGCTCTCCAGCCTGCTGGTGTCGCCTTGCGTGTCGGCGCCCCTGGCCGGCGCCCTGCTCTATATCAGCGCCAGCGGCGACGCCCTCGGCGGCGGCCTCAAGCTGCTCGCCCTGGGCCTGGGCATGGGCACGCCTTTGGTGCTGTTCGCCGTCGGTGGCGGTGCCCTGCTGCCGAGGTCCGGCCCGTGGATGATCACCGTGCGCAACGCCTTCGGCGCCCTGCTGATGGCGGTTTCGGTCTGGCTGTTGGAGCGGGTGGTGCCCGGCCCGGTCGCCCTGGCCCTGTGGGGCCTGCTGGCCGCTGGCGTCGCCCTGTGGCTGGGCGTGCTGGAGCTGACGCCGAAGACCCACCACCAGAAGGTGGCCCAACTGCTCGGCCTGCCGCTGCTGGTCTATGCCGTGATGGCCTGGATCGGCGCCCTGCAGGGCGAGAGCGATCCGCTGCGTCCGCTCGGCCATGGCACCGCCATCATCGGTGCTCCTGTTCAGGCAGCCGAGAGCCAGTGGCAGACCATCACCTCGCCGGCCGAGCTGGACGCCGCCCTCGCCTCGGCGAAGAGCGCCGGCCAGCCGCTGCTGCTCGACTGGTACGCCGACTGGTGCATCAGCTGCAAGGTGATCGAGCGCGAGGTGCTCGCCGCACCCGAAGTGACCGCCCGGTTGGGCGGCTACCGGCTGGTCCGCTTCGACATCACCGAGAGCAGCACCGAGCAGCGCGCGCTGCTGGACCGCTACCAGCTGTTCGGCCCGCCCGCGATCCTGCTCTTCGCCGGAAACGGTGACGAGTGGAAGGATTTGCGTGTCGTAGGTGAAATCAACGCCGCCGATTTCGCCGAACGCCTGGGCAGCGCCACCGCCCGTCAGAACTGACGACGTCATATTTCTGCCGCAAATTTCGTCCATCGTGCCGACTACTTCTGGCAACTGGACAGCCCGCAGCGCTTTCGGCATAGTCCCGGCCAGTCCAAGGTCAGAACAACAAGGAAGCGCCCATGGCCACCCTCCTGGTGCTGCACGGCCCCAACCTCAACCTGCTGGGCACTCGCGAGCCCGACAAATACGGCGCCACCACCCTGGCCGAGATCGATCAGGATCTGGAGCAGCGCGCCCGCGCCGCCGGCCATCACCTGATGCATCTGCAGAGCAACGCCGAGTACGAGCTGATCGACCGGATTCATGCCGCGAAAGGCGAAGGTGTCGACTTCATCCTCATCAATCCCGCCGCCTTCACCCACACCAGCGTCGCATTACGTGACGCGCTGCTGGCGGTGAGCATCCCATTCATCGAAGTGCACCTGTCCAACGTGCACAAGCGCGAACCCTTCCGCCATCACTCCTACTTCTCCGACGTAGCGGTGGGAGTGATCTGCGGCCTTGGCGCCAGCGGTTACCGACTGGCCCTGGAGGCCGCCCTGGAACAATTAGAACGCCCCTGACCTCACCCTTGGGAGTTGCAGAACTATGGATATCCGTAAAGTCAAGAAACTGATCGAGCTGCTGGAAGAGTCCGGTATCGACGAACTGGAGATCCGCGAGGGCGAAGAGTCCGTGCGCATCAGCCGTCACAGCAAGCAGCCGGCCTACGCCCCGCAGCCGGTATACGCCGCCGCTCCGGCTCCGGCCGCCGCGCCTGTTGCAGCTGCCGCTCCGGTCGAAGCCGGCGCCCCCGCCGCGCCCAAGCTGAACGGCACCGTGGTCCGCTCGCCGATGGTCGGCACCTTCTACCGCGCCGCCTCGCCGACCTCCGCCAACTTCGCCGAAGTCGGCCAGAGCGTGAAGAAGGGCGACATCCTGTGCATCGTCGAAGCGATGAAGATGATGAACCACATCGAGGCCGAGGCCAGCGGCGTGATCGAGTCGATCCTCGTCGAAAACGCCCAGCCGGTTGAGTACGACCAGCCCCTGTTCACCATCGTCTGATGACGGGGAGCCCGTAATGCAGAAGCTGGAAAAAGTCCTGATCGCCAACCGTGGCGAAATCGCCCTGCGCATCCTGCGCGCGTGCAAGGAACTGGATATCAAGACGGTGGCGGTCTACTCCACCGCCGACCGTGAGCTCATGCACCTCGGCCTGGCCGACGAAACCGTGTGCATCGGCCCGGCGCCGGGCGCGCAGTCCTACCTGAGCATCCCGGCCATCATCAGCGCCGCCGAAGTCACCGGCGCCACCGCGATCCACCCGGGCTACGGCTTCCTCGCCGAGAACGCCGACTTCGCCGAGCAGGTGGAGAAATCCGGCTTCGCCTTCATCGGCCCGACCGCCGACGTGATCCGCCTGATGGGCGACAAGGTCTCGGCCAAGAACGCCATGATCAAGTCCGGCGTACCCGTGGTACCCGGTTGCGAAGGCCCGTTGCCGGAGGATGAGGAAACCGCGCTGAAGATCGCCCGCGAGGTTGGCTACCCGGTGATCATCAAGGCCGCCGGCGGCGGCGGCGGGCGCGGCATGCGCGTGGTGCACAAGGAAGAAGACCTGATCAAGTCGGCCAAGCTGACCCGCACCGAGGCCGGCGCCGCGTTCGGCAACTCCATGGTCTACCTGGAGAAGTTCCTCGGTAATCCGCGCCACGTGGAAGTCCAGGTGCTGTCCGACGGCCAGGGCAACGCCATCCATCTGTACGACCGCGACTGCTCGCTGCAGCGCCGTCACCAGAAGGTGCTGGAAGAAGCCCCCGCCCCGCTGATCGACGAAAAGGCCCGCGCCGAAGTGCTGCAGCGCTGCGTCGACGCCTGCATCGAGATCGGCTACCGCGGCGCCGGCACCTTCGAGTTCCTCTACGAGGACGGCCGCTTCTACTTCATCGAGATGAACACCCGCGTGCAGGTCGAACACCCGGTCACCGAGATGGTCACCGGCATCGACATCCTCAAGGAAATGCTCAGCATCGCCGCCGGCAACAAGCTGTCGATCAAGCAGGAAGACGTGAAGATCCTCGGCCACGCCCTGGAGTGCCGGATCAACGCCGAGGACCCGGACAACTTCATGCCCTGCCCCGGCAAGGTGAAGCACTTCCACGCCCCGGGCGGCAACGGCATCCGCGTCGACTCGCACCTGTACAGCGGCTACTCCGTGCCGCCGAACTACGACTCCCTTATCGGCAAGCTGATCAGCTACGGCCGCACCCGCGACGAAGCCATGGCGCGCATGCGCAACGCCCTGGAAGAGATCGTGGTCGACGGGATCAAGACCAACATCCCGCTGCACCGCGACCTGACCCGCGACAAGGGCTTCCTCAAGGGGGGCGTGAACATTCACTACCTCGAGAAGAAGCTGGGCATGGACAAGCACTAAAATCGAGCGGCAAGCTGCAAGCCTCAAGCGGCAAGCTGTACGATATGCCCCCAAGGGAGCGACCACGGTCGCTCCTTTCTTTTTCTTGCAGCTTGAAGCTTATGGCTTGCAGCTACGCCCGAAGGGAGGCCCCCATGCCCTGGTTACAAGTCCGTCTCGCCATCACCCCGGAACAGGCCGAGCCCTACGAGGACGCCCTGCTCGGCGTCGGCGCCGTGTCGGTGACCTTCATGGACGCCGAGGACCAGCCGATCTTCGAGCCGGACCTGGGCACCACCCCGCTCTGGTCGCACACCCATCTGCTGGCCCTGTTCGAGGCCGACACCGACCCGGCCAACCTGGTCGCCCACCTGGAACTGCTGACCGGCGGCCCGCTGCCCGAGCACCAGATCGAGCACATCGAGGACCAGGACTGGGAGCGCAGCTGGATGGACAACTTCCAGCCCATGCGCTTTGGCCGCCGCCTGTGGATCGTGCCGAGCTGGCACCAGGCGCCGGAGCCGGACGCGGTCAACCTGCTGCTCGACCCGGGCCTGGCCTTCGGCACCGGCACCCACCCGACCACCGCACTGTGCCTGGAATGGCTGGACGGCCAGGACCTGGCCGGCTGCACCGTGATCGACTTCGGCTGCGGCTCGGGCATCCTCGCCATCGCCGCCCTGCTGCTGGGCGCCCCCAGGGCAGTCGGCACCGACATCGACCCGCAGGCGCTGGAGGCCTCGCGCGACAACGCCTCGCGCAACGGCATCGATCCGGCGCGCTTCCCGGTCCATCTCCCCGCCGACATGCCGCAGCAGCCGGCCGAAGTGGTGGTGGCCAACATCCTGGCCGGTCCGCTGGTATCTCTGGCGCCGCAGATCACCGCCCTGGTCCAGGCCGGCGGCCGCCTGGCGCTGTCCGGCATCCTCGCCGAACAGGCCGAGGACGTGCGCGCCGCCTATGCCGACGCCTTCGAACTCGATCCGACGGCGGAAAAGGACGGCTGGGTACGCATCAGCGGCGTGAAACGCGGGTAAGTTGCGCGCACTACTACGCCAATACGGGGCAGAAATGCCCTGTACGCACGCAACCCCTTGTATTCTCACGCCCCTGCCTGGGTAAACTAGCGCCCTGTTTCGCACGGACCCCCGCATGACCGACAGCTTCGTCACCCAATGCCCCCACTGCCATACCAGCTTCCGCATCAGCCGTGCGCAGCTGGGCGCAGCCCATGGCGCGGTACGCTGCGGTGCCTGCATGCGCGTGTTCAACGCCGCCCAGCAGTTGCTGGTGGACCAGAACCGGGCCGCCAAACCGGCTACCCCGTCGCCCGTTCCTGCTCCGGCCAGACCGGCGGCGCCCGTGGTACCTCCGGCCGCCACGCAACCGCCCCGCCCGGCCCCGGCCGTCTCCGCACAGCCCACGACCACGGCGGCGCCAGCGGTCAAGCCGCCGGCAGAAAAGAAATCCGTCGATACCCTGTGGATTCACGACGACCTGGACCTGGACAGCCTCGACCTGGACGAGGAACTGGCCAAGCTGGAAGAACAGGAAATGCAGCTGTCCCGCGAGTTTCTGGCGATGGACAGCGCCCCCCGGCCGGGCGAAGGCGCGCCGCGCGACGATGACGAAGACAGCCGGCACGACGAGAGCTGGGCCGAGTCGCTGATCAAGGACGAGCCGGCGAACAAGCCGGCCGCCGTCCCGCCGCCCCGCCCACGGGAGGAACCTCAACCCGAGCCGCCTGCCGCGAAGAAGACCGAGCCCGCGAGCCGTCCCCAGCCGCTCGAAGAGCCGCTGCCCGAGCGCGAGGAGCCGGCACTGGGCGACCTGTCTTCCGACGAGGACGAGGCAGAAGAAATCGGTGACGACAACTACCGGGTCGCCGCCGAGCCCGCGGCCAAGGCGCCACGCAGCGAACCGGCACTGCGCAACGACAGCCTGCTCGACCTGAGCGACGACCCGCTGCAGCTGGACTGGCAGCAGCCGAAGAAGCCCTGGGGCCGCTGGATCGGCTGGGGCCTGCTGAATCTGCTGGCCGCCGGCGCCCTGGCAGGCCAGTACGTGGTTTACCACTTCGAGGAACTGGCCCGGCAGGACCGTTACCGTCCCTGGTTCGAGGCCCTCTGTCCGGAAATCGGCTGCACCCTGCCGTCCAAGGTCGACATCGCCCAGGTGCGCAGCACCAACCTGGTGGTGCGCAGCCATCCGCAGTACATGGACGCGCTGATGGTCGACGCCATCCTCTACAATCGCGCGCCGTTCGCCCAGCCGTTCCCGCTGCTGGAACTGCGCTTCGCCGACCTTAACGGCCAGCTGATCGCCAGCAGCCGCTTCCGCCCCAGCGAGTACCTCAGCGGCGAGCTGGCCGGCCGCGACGAGATGCCGCCGCAGACCCCGATCCACATCTCCCTGGAGATCAAGGACCCGGGCTCCAGGGCGGTCAACTACAGCCTCAGCTTCCACTCTCCCGAGTAGGTTGCAAAACGCCGGATTTCCGGCGTGTGCACCTTGCCACCTAGCCAAAGGCGATAACCCGATGGCTGCTCATAATTTGTTCAAAACAGCCTTTATCCGGTCACCGAGAGCGGGTATCATGCCCTCCCTTTTTCGCACTCCCCCGATCGCCGTTCCGCACTCTGGCGGGCTACGCCATTGCCCGAACGACCTTCGAGACAACAGGGATGACCCGTCGGTGGTACGCATCGGCCCTTACACTCTGCCCAACCCGCTGATCCTCGCCCCCATGGCGGGCGTCACCGATCAGCCGTTCCGGCAGCTGTGCCGCCGCCTCGGCGCCGGCATGGTGGTGTCCGAGATGGTGACCAGCGACGTGCGCCTGTGGAACAGTCGCAAGTCCCGCCTGCGCCTGGTGCACCAGGGCGATCCCGAGCCGCGCTCGGTGCAGATCGCCGGCGGCGATCCCGAGATGCTGGCCGAGGCCGCCCGTCGCAATGTCGAGCTGGGCGCGCAGATCATCGACATCAACATGGGCTGCCCTGCCAAGAAGGTCTGCAACAAGGCCGCCGGCTCGGCGCTGATGAAGGACGAGCAGCTGGTCGCCGCCATCCTCGACGCGGTGGTCGCCGCCGTCGACGTGCCGGTGACCCTGAAGATCCGCACCGGCTGGGACCGCGCCAACAAGAACGGCATCACTGTGGCGAAGATCGCCGAGCAGGCCGGCATCGCCGCCCTCGCCGTGCACGGCCGCACCCGCGCCGATCTGTATACCGGCGAGGCCGAGTACGACACCATCGCCGCCATCAAGCAGGCGATCTCCATTCCGGTGTTCGCTAACGGCGACATCGACTCCCCGCAAAAAGCCAGGGCCGTGCTCGACGCCACCGGCGTCGACGCCCTGCTGATCGGCCGCGCGGCGCAGGGACGGCCGTGGATCTTCCGCGAGATCGCCCACTTCCTGACGACCGGCAAGGAACTGCCGGCGCCGGCGCTGTATGAAGTGGAACGCATCCTGCTGGAGCATCTGGCCGCGCTGCACGCCTTCTATGGCGAACACATGGGCGTACGCATCGCCCGCAAGCATGTCGGCTGGTACCTGGCAACCCTGCCCGGCGCGCGGGAGTTCCGCGCCGGCTTCAATCGCCTCGACAGCACCGACGCGCAATGCGCCGCCGTTCGGCAGTTCTTCGCCGAGCAGAACAACAAGGGAGAAGGGGTGGCCGCATGACGAGGATGACCGAGCCTTTTTTTGAGCAATCCGTTTTTGATGGGGCAGTACCCGTGAGCGACAACGCCAACCTGAAGCAGCACCTGAACACACCGTTCGAGCAGGGCCAGTCCCTGCGCGACAGCGTGGAGAAGGCGCTGCACAACTACTTCGCCCACCTCGAGGGAGCCGACGTCACCGACGTCTACAACCTGGTACTGACCGAGGTCGAGGCGCCGCTGCTGGAGACCGTGATGAACTACGTCAAGGGCAACCAGACCAAGGCCTCCGAGCTGCTCGGCCTGAACCGCGGGACCCTGCGCAAGAAGCTCAAGCAGTACGACCTGCTGTAAGCATCGAACCCATGACGAAGGGCGGCCCGTGGCCGCCCTTTTTCACTGAATCTCCAGCTCCGATGGACTTTGCAATGACTGACCAGACCACCCGCCTTCCCGTTCGCCGCGCCTTGATCAGCGTCTCCGACAAGACCGGCATCCTCGAGTTCGCCCGCGAACTCGTCGCCCTGGGCGTCGAGATCCTCTCCACCGGCGGCACCTACAAGCTGCTCAAGGACAATGGCGTCGCGGCGGTGGAAGTGGCCGACTACACCGGCTTCCCGGAGATGATGGACGGCCGCGTGAAGACCCTGCATCCGAAGATCCACGGCGGCATCCTCGGCCGTCGCGCCTTGGACGGCGCGGTGATGGAAGAGCACGGCATCCGCCCGATCGACCTGGTCGCGGTCAACCTCTACCCCTTCGCCGCCACCGTGGCCAAGCCCGGCTGCGACCTGGCCGACGCCATCGAGAACATCGACATCGGCGGCCCGACCATGGTCCGCAGCGCCGCGAAGAACCACAAGGACGTCGCCATCGTGGTCAACGCCGGTGACTACGCCGGCATCGTCGAGTCGCTGAAAGCCGGCGGCTTGAGCTACGCCCAGCGCTTCGACCTGGCCCTCAAGGCCTTCGAGCACACCGCCGCCTACGATGGCATGATCGCCAACTACCTGGGCACCATCGACCAGAGCCGCGACACCCTGAGCACCGAAGCGCGCGGCGCCTTCCCGCGCACCTTCAACAGCCAGTTCATCAAGGCCCAGGAAATGCGCTACGGCGAGAACCCGCACCAGAGCGCGGCGTTCTACGTGGAAGCGCAGAAGGGTGAGGCCAGCGTGTCCACCGCCGTGCAGCTGCAGGGCAAGGAACTGTCGTTCAACAACGTGGCCGACACCGACGCCGCGCTGGAATGCGTGAAGAGCTTCGTCAAGCCGGCCTGCGTCATCGTCAAGCACGCCAACCCGTGCGGCGTCTCCGTGGTGCCGGAAGACGAGGGCGGCATCCGCAAGGCCTACGACCTGGCCTACGCCACCGACACCGAGTCGGCCTTCGGCGGCATCATCGCCTTCAACCGCGAGCTGGACGGCGAGACCGCCCGGGCCATCGTCGAGCGCCAGTTCGTCGAAGTGATCATCGCCCCGAAAGTCTCCGCCGAGGCCCGCGAAGTAGTGGCCGCCAAGGCCAACGTGCGCCTGCTCGAATGCGGCGAGTGGCCGGCCGAACGCGCCGCCGGCTGGGACTTCAAGCGGGTCAATGGCGGCCTGCTGGTACAGAGCCGCGATATCGGCATGATCAAGGCCGAAGACCTCAAGGTCGTCACCCAGCGCGCGCCGAGCGAGCAGGAAATCCACGACCTGATCTTCGCCTGGAAGGTGGCCAAGTTCGTCAAGTCCAATGCCATCGTCTATGCCAGGAACCGCCAGACCGTGGGCGTCGGCGCCGGCCAGATGTCGCGGGTCAACTCCGCGCGCATCGCCGCCATCAAGGCCGAGCACGCCGGCCTGGAAGTCAAAGGCGCGGTGATGGCCTCGGACGCCTTCTTCCCGTTCCGCGACGGCATCGACAACGCCGCCAAGGCCGGCATCACCGCGGTGATCCAGCCGGGCGGCTCGATGCGCGACGCCGAGGTGATCGCCGCCGCCGACGAGGCCGGCATCGCCATGGTCTTCACCGGCATGCGCCACTTCCGTCATTGATTGGCATGGCCGCGCTGTAGCAGGCGTCTGCGTTGTTGCGGACGACTTCGCTAATGCTCATTGCCAGTCGGCAACTGCGCTTATCGAAGCCATCCGCGCCTAGCATCCACCAGCTCCATCGCGGCCCGATAGAACGCCAGAAGCAAGATTTCCGCAGGGTAGATAACGCTTTGTTTATCCACCAAACGGGCCCAAGGCCCGCCTCCATGAGGAGAGAGATATGAACGTACTGATCATCGGCAGCGGCGGCCGCGAGCACGCCCTGGCCTGGAAAGTGGCGCAGGACAAGCGCGTCGAGAAAGTCTTCGTCGCCCCGGGCAATGCCGGCACCGCCACCGAGGCCAAGTGCGAGAACGTCGCCATCGACGTGCTGGCCATCGAGCAGCTGGCCGACTTCGCCGCGCAGAACGTGCAGCTGACCATCGTCGGTCCCGAGGCGCCGCTGGTGAAGGGCGTGGTCGACCTGTTCCGCTCGCGCGGCCTGGACATCTTCGGCCCCACCGCCGCCGCCGCCCAGCTGGAAGGCTCCAAGGCCTTCACCAAGGACTTCCTGGCGCGCCACGATATCCCCACCGCCGACTACCAGAACTTCACAGAGGTCGAGCCGGCCCTGGCCTACCTGCGCGAGAAGGGTGCGCCGATCGTGGTCAAGGCCGACGGCCTGGCCGCCGGCAAGGGCGTGATCGTCGCCATGACCCTGACCGAAGCCGAGGAAGCGGTGCGCGACATGCTCTCGGGCAACGCCTTCGGCGACGCCGGCGCCCGCGTGGTGATCGAGGAGTTCCTCGACGGCGAGGAAGCCTCCTTCATCGTCATGGTCGACGGCGAGAACGTGCTGCCCATGGCCACCAGTCAGGACCACAAGCGCGTCGGCGACGGCGACACCGGCCCCAACACCGGCGGTATGGGCGCCTACTCCCCGGCCCCGGTGGTCACCCCGGACGTGCACCAGCGCGTGATGGACGAGGTGATCTACCCGACCGTGCGCGGCATGGCGGCCGAAGGCAACGTCTACACCGGCTTCCTCTACGCCGGGCTGATGATCGACAAGGCCGGCAAGCCGAAAGTCATCGAGTTCAACTGCCGCTTCGGCGACCCGGAGACCCAGCCGGTGATGCTGCGCCTGGAATCCTCCCTGGTGCTGCTGGTCGAGGCCGCCCTGGCCAAGGCGCTGGACAAGGTCGAGGCGACCTGGGACCCGCGTCCGACCGTGGGCGTGGTGATCGCCGCCGGCGGCTACCCGGGCGACTACGCCAAGGGTGATGTGATCGAGGGCCTGGACGCGGCGGCCAAGATCGACGGCAAGGTGTTCCACGCCGGCACCGCGCTCAAGGATGGCCAGATCGTCACCGCCGGCGGCCGCGTGCTGTGCGCCACCGCCATCGGCCCGAGCGTTTCCAGCGCCCAGCAGCAGGCCTATCGCCTAGCCGAGCAGATCCGCTGGAGCGGCAGCTTCTACCGCAAGGATATCGGTTACCGCGCCATTGCCCGCGAGCAGGGCAAGGACTGAAAAACCTGCTCACGGTCCTCTGCGCGTCGGCCCTACTGCGTTAAAAACAGGTTCGGAATGCTCATGTACAAAAGTACATTCCGCTTCCTCGCCTGTTTTTGCCTTGTATGGCTCTAGCTCGATAACCGTGAACACGTTTTTGCCCTTTCAAGGAAAGGCCCCGCACTGCGGGGCCTTTTCATTTGCAGGTAGCGATCAGTGCCAGTCGCGCAGGTCTCGGTCCTTGGTCTCGGGCATCAGGAACAGGCCGATGATGAAGGTCATCACCGCCACCACGATGGGATACCACAGGCCGTAATAGATGTTGCCGGTGGCCGCCACCATGGCGAACGCGGTGGTCGGCAGGAAGCCGCCGAACCAGCCGTTGCCGATGTGGTACGGCAGGGACATCGCCGTGTAACGGATGCGCGTCGGGAACAGCTCCACCAGCAGCGCCGCGATGGGCCCGTAGACCATGGTCACGAACAGCACCAGCACGGTCAGCAGCAGCACCAGCATCGGCGTGTTGATCTGCTCCGGGTCGGCCTTGGCCGGGTAGCCGTGGCTGCGGATCACCTCGGTCATCCTGACGTTGAACGCATCGGACTCCGCCTTGAACCGGTCGGCCGCCATGCCGGCGCCGGAAAACGAGGCGATGGTCTCGTCGCCGATGCGGATGCTGGCATTGGTACCGGCCGGCGCTTCCTCGTTGGCGTAGTTCACCGAGTTGCGCGCGAGGAAGCCCTTGGCGATGTCGCACGAGGTAACGAACTTCGAGGTGCCCACCGGGTTGAACTGGAACGAACATTCGCTCGGGTCCGCCACCACGGTCACCGGCGCGGTGGCCTGGGCCCGCTCCAGCGCCGGGTTGGCGTAGTGGGTGATCAGGCCGAACAGCGGGAAGTAGGTCAGCGCCGCGATCAGGCAGCCGCCCAGGATGATCGGCTTGCGCCCGATCTTGTCCGACAGCCAGCCGAAGACGATGAAGAACGGCGTGCCGATCAGCAGCGACAGGGCGATCAGGATGTTCGCCGTGGGCCCGTCCACCTTCAGCGTCTGGGTCAGGAAGAACAGCGCATAGAACTGGCCGGTGTACCAGACCACCGCCTGCCCGGCGGTGCCGCCGAACAGGGCGATCAGCGCCATCTTGGCGTTCTCCCAGCGGCCAAACGCCTCGGTCAGCGGCGCCTTGGAAGTCTTGCCCTCTTCCTTCATCTTCTTGAAGGCCGGGCTCTCGCTCAGGGTCAGGCGGATCCATACCGAGATGCCGAGCAGCACGATGGAAAGCAGGAAGGGAATGCGCCAGCCCCAGGCGGCGAAGGCTTCCTCGCCGAGCCAGGTGCGGGTGCCGAGGATCACCAGCAGCGACAGGAACAGGCCCAGCGTCGCGGTGGTCTGGATCCACGAGGTATAGAAGCCGCGCCGGCCATGGGGCGCGTGCTCGGCCACGTAGGTCGCCGCGCCGCCGTACTCGCCGCCCAGCGCCAGCCCCTGGAACAGCCGCAGCACGATCAAGATGATCGGCGCCGCGATGCCCCAGGTCGCGTAGGACGGCAGGATGCCGACGATGAAGGTCGACAGGCCCATGATCATGATGGTGATGAGGAAGGTGTACTTGCGCCCCACCAGGTCGCCGAGCCGGCCGAACACGATGGCGCCGAACGGCCGCACCGCGAAGCCGGCGGCGAAGGCCATGAGGGCGAAGATGAAGGCGGCGGTGGGATTGACCCCGGAGAAGAACTGCGCTGCGATGATCGCCGAGAGCGATCCGTAGAGATAGAAGTCGTACCACTCGAAGACGGTGCCGAGGGAAGACGCGAAGATGACCTTGCGCTCTTCCGACGTCATGGGGCCGGCCGGTGCATGGCCGGGTGCTGCCGTTGACACGCTCATATAGGCTGCCTCCGACGCCCTGTCGACGGAGAGCGGGATCGCCCTGCGTCCGGACGTCTTTTCTTGTGATTGTTCTGATCGGGAAGGCTAGACCCGCGCCGGGCGGCCGGCATTAGACCTTAGTCTAAGATGCTTGAAGTCCGGCCGGAGAAGTGGCAGAAGCGCCGCCGACCGGCTTGTCGGTCGGAAAATGGCCGATCCGGTGCCGATTCGAGGTAAAGATGCGGTAAAACAGGGGGCGAGGTTGGTCGGCATGGCTGCCTTTTGTGTCACACCCCTATATATAATCCTCCGGTTCACCAAAGAAGGGACTCCACTTGCGTCGGCTCTGGATCGCCACAGGACTCATCGTCAGCCTGCTGCTCGGCCTCTCGGCCACGTCGAACGCCGCTCCCGGGGACGATAGCTGGTCCATCCTGCTCGACAAGTCGGCGCAACTGAGCTTCGCCGAGGTGCAGGCGCAGAGTTCGCGCTTCCAGCCGCTGGACCGCCTGGCCTTCACTCTCCCCGCTTCCTCCCAGGCCGTCTGGCTCAAGGTCGATACCCGCTCCCTGTCCGCCCCGCACTGGCTGTGGCTGTTCGCCCCGCGGGTGCAGCACCTGGACTTCTACCTGGTCAGGGACGGCGTGGTCGAACAGCAGCTGCGCACCGGCGAGGCGCTGACCCTCAGCTCGCGCCCGCTGCCCTCGCGTTCCTACCTGTTCAGCCTGCCCAACGACGACCAGCCGCGCACCGCCTACTTGCGAATGACCTCCAACCACGCCCTGATGATGTGGTTCAAGGTCATCGACGAGGCCGAGCTGGTGGCCCAGGAGCGGCCCGCCTACCTGTTCGGCGCGCTGATCGGCGGCCTGCTGCTGATGGCCCTGTTCAACCTGCTGCGCATGGCCTACTCGCCCACTGCCAGCAACTTGTGGCTGGCCGGCACCCATGCCGCCCTGGCCCTGTGCGCCACCGCCAACACCGGCCTGCTCGCCGTGCTGATGCCGCAGCAGAGCTACAACCAGTCGCTGATCGCCGACCTCTCGGCCCTCGCCGCCGTGCTGTGCATGCTCGGCTATACCCGCTTCTTCTTCAGCGGCACGTCCGCCGAGCGCAGCCCGCTGCGCCACCTGCTGCACCTGGAGTTCGCCCTGGTCGCAGTGGCTGCGGCGGTGATCGGCTTCACCGGCCTGCTCTGGCACAGCTGGCTGGTCTACGGCCTGGTGGTGATGGTGGTGGTCACCGTGCCCACCATCGCCTTCATCCACTGGCGGGCCGGCTACCGCCCGGCCCGCCTGATCTTCGCCGGCCTGGCGATCTTCGGCCTGGGCTTCGCCACACTCGCCCCGGTGCTGTTCGGCTTCGACCAGCTCAACCCCGGCTGGCTGGTGCTCAGCCTGTTCAGCGTGGCGATGGTCTCCGGCCTGATCCTCAGCATCGCCCTGTCCGAGCGCCAGCGGCAGATCCAGAGCGACACCCTGCAGCAGCGCACCCGCGAGGCCGCCGTCAGCGCCGAGCTGAAGACCAAGGCCGAGTTCCTGGCCAAGATCAGCCACGAAATCCGCACCCCGATGAACGGCGTGCTGGGCATGACCGAGCTGCTGCTCGGCACCCCGCTGTCGGCCAAGCAGCGCGACTACGTGCAGACCATCCACAGCTCGGGCAACGAGCTGCTCACCCTGATCAACGAGATTCTCGACATCTCAAAGCTGGAGTCGGGCCAGATCGAGCTGGACGACGTGCAGTTCGACCTCCACGCCCTGGTCGAGGACTGCCTGGACATCTTCCGCGCCAAGGCCGAGCGGCAGAAGGTCGAGCTGATCAGCTTCACCCAGCCGCAGGTGCCGCGCGTCATCAGCGGCGACCCCACGCGCCTGCGCCAGACCCTGATGAGCCTGCTGGACAACGCCTTCCGCCAGACCGACGAGGGCGAAATCCTGCTGGTGGTGGCGCTGGACACCGACGGCGACGCGCCGCGCCTGCGCATCGCCGTGCAGGACAGCGGCCGGCCGCTGGAGCCGGGCGAGCGCGACGCCCTGCTCAACACCGAGCTGCACAGCAGCGACTTCCTCTCCGCCAGCAAGCTCGGCGGCCGCCTCGGCCTGATCATCGCCCGCCAGCTGGTGCGCCTGATGGACGGCGAGTTCGGCGTGCAGAGCGGCGGCAGCACCGGCACCACCCTGTGGCTGACCCTGCCGCTCGACCCCCAGCGCCTGGAGCAGGCCACCGCCGACCTCGACGGGCCGCTGGAAGGCGCGCGCCTGCTGGTGGTGGACGACAACGAGACCTGCCGCAAGGTGCTGCAGCAGCAGTGCGCGGCCTGGGGCCTGCAGGTCAGCGCGGTGGCGTCCGGCAAGGAGGCCCTGGCCCTGCTGCGCACCAAAGCGCACCTGCGCGAATACTTCGACGCCGTGCTGCTGGACCAGGAAATGCCCGGCATGACCGGCATGCAGCTGGCCGCCAGGATCAAGGAAGACCCCAACCTCAACCACGACATCCTGCTGATCATGCTCACCGGCATCAGCAACGCGCCGAGCAAGATCATCGCCCGCAACGCCGGCATCAAGCGCATCCTGGCCAAGCCGGTGGCCGGCTATACCCTCAAGACCGTGCTCGCCGACGAACTGGCCCAGCGCGAGGCCGGCGCGCCGCGCGCGCTGCAGCCCGACAACGCGCCGCTGCAGGTGCCGGAGGACTTCCGCATCCTGGTCGCCGAGGACAACAGCATCTCCACCAAGGTCATCCGCGGCATGCTGAGCAAGCTCAACCTCAAGCCGGACACCGCCAGCAACGGCGAGGAAGCCCTGCGCGCGATGCAGGAACAGCAGTACGACCTGGTGCTGATGGACTGCGAGATGCCGGTGCTCGACGGCTTCTCCGCCACCGAGCGCCTGCGCGAGTGGGAGCTGCGCGAGCGGCGCAGCCGCACCCCGGTGGTGGCGCTGACGGCGCACATCCTCGCCGAGCACAAGGAGCGCGCGCGCCAGGTCGGCATGGACGGCCACATGTCCAAGCCGGTGGAGATGTCGCAGCTGCGCGAGCTGATCGCCCACTGGATACGCGAGCGCGAACGCCGCCAGCGCGACGTCCTGCACTCCTAGGGTCTGTACGAAAAGTCGTCGAGCGAATGGGTGAGGAAGCGGACTGGGCTCGCATGCGAGTTTACGAGCTGTAAATGAGCATGACTCACTGCGTTCGCCCTTCGGGCCGCGCCTTGGCGCGTTAGCAGCAAGCTGCTTTCCGAACCCGTTTTCAACGAAGCATCACCGAGCGCAGGCACTTTTCGTACAGAGCCTAGCCAGTGGCGGTGGCGCCCCGGCGCCCTCTATGCTTGCACCATCCTCCTGACGAGCCCGATCCATGCTCTCCGTGCTGTTCAGCCTGTACCTGAAAATGCTGGTCCTCTACAGCCCGTTCTTCGTGCTGTCCTGCTTCCTCGGCCTGACCCCGGGCTATAGCGTCAGGGAGCGCAAGAAGCTGGCCTGGAAAGTGGCGCTCGGCACCCTGGTGGCCAGCGTGCTGCTCTACCTGTTCGGCCAGACCATCTTCGAGATCTTCGGCATCACCGCCGACGCCTTCCGCATCGGCGCCGGCTCCGTGCTGTTCATCTCCGCCCTGGGCATGGCCCAGGGCAAGCCGGCGGTGCAGGCGGACAACGTGCAGCAGGACGTCACCATCGTGCCGCTGACCATCCCGCTCACCGTCGGCCCGGGCACCATCGGCGCCCTGCTGGTGATGGGCATCAGCCAGCCGCACTGGGACGACAAGCTGCTGGCGATCATCGCCATCGGCATCGCCAGCGTCACGGTCGGCGTGGTGCTCTACCTGTCCGACAAGGTCGAGCGGCTGCTGGGCCAGCAGGGCCTGCAGATTCTCAGCCGCCTGATGGGCCTGTTCGTCTGCGCCCTGGCCGCGCAGATCATCTTCACCGGGGTGCGCGGCTACCTCGCCCCCTGACCGCCCCGCCCTGGCGCACCGGCACCGGCGTCCGGCCCCCAAACGGGGCACGGCCGCCTGCAAGTTCGCTCCATCATCCTGAAAAATCCTTCTGAAACAACGAGTTGAATAACTGGCACAGCTCCTGCTTTGTCGACATCAACTTGGATACAAGAAGGAATCTAGGAAGATGTCCCATCGCGGATTCGGCTGGACCCTGAGCGAATGGCAACAGGCCTATCGCACCGAGAACCTGCAACCCGGCGCGCTCGCCGAGCTGCTTGCCGAACTGGGCGGCGAAGACCCGGCCTGGATCAGCCTGGCCACGCCCGCCCAGCTGCAGGCCCAGCTCGACGCCCTGGCCGAGCGCCTGGCCGCCGTCGAGGGCGACCTGGGCAAGCTGCCGCTGTACGGCGTGCCCTTCGCCATCAAGGACAACATCGACGCCGCCGGCTGGCAGACCACCGCCGCCTGCCCCGAATTCGCCTACACGGCCGAGGCCGACGCCACGGTGGTGGCCCGCCTGCGCGCCGCCGGCGCCATCCTCGTCGGCAAGACCAACCTCGACCAGTTCGCCACCGGCCTGGTCGGCACCCGCTCGCCCTACGGCGCGGTACCCAACAGCTTCAAGCCCGACTACGTCAGCGGCGGCTCCAGCTCCGGCTCGGCCAGCACCGTGGCGCGCGGCCTGGTGGCCTTCTCCCTGGGCACCGACACCGCCGGCTCCGGCCGCGTGCCGGCCGGCTTCAACAACATCGTCGGGCTCAAGCCGACCAAGGGCTGGCTGCCCAACAGCGGCCTGGTGCCGGCCTGCCGCACCCTGGACTGCATCTCGGTGTTCGCCCTGACCGTGTCCGACGCCCTGGCCGTGGCCGAGATCGCCGGCGGCTACGACGGCGCCGACGCATACAGCCGCAAGAACCCCAACAGCGCCCGGGTCGGCATGCCGGCCAAGCCGCGCCTGGCGGTGCCGGCCAGCCCCGAATTCTTCGGCGACAAGCAGAACCAGGCGGTATTCGAAACTGCCCTGGGTAAGCTGCGCGAACTGGGCGCCGAACTGGTCGAGATCGACTTCGAACCCTTCCAGGCACTGGCCGAGCAGCTCTACTACGGCTCCTGGGTCGCCGAGCGCACGGTGGCGCTGGAAGGCGTGGAACCCTCGCACATCAACCCGGTGGTGCGCGGCATCGTCGCCAATGGCGAGAAATACAGCGCCTGCGACGCCTACAAGGCCGAGTACATCCGCGCCGAGCTGGCGCGCCGGATCAACGACGCCCTGGCCGGCTTCGACGCCCTGGTGGTGCCGACCTCGCCGACCCTGCGCACCCTGGCCGAGATGGAAGCCGAGCCGGTGCTGTTCAACAGCCAGTTCGGCACCTACACCAACTTCACCAACCTGGCCGACCTCGCCGCTCTGGCCGTGCCGGCCGGCCTGCGCGCCGACGGCCTGCCGGCCGGCATCACCCTGATCGCCCCGGCCTGGCACGACCACGCCCTGGCCGCCTTCGGCCAGCGCTGGCAGCAGGCGCTCGCCCTGCCGCTGGGCGCCACCGGCCGGCCGCTGCCGGCACAGACAGCGAGCGCCAAACCCGCTCCCGGCAGCGTGCGCGTGGCCGTGGTCGGCGCCCACCTCACCGGCATGCCGCTGAACTTCCAGCTCGTCACCCGCGACGCCGTGCTGGTCGAGCAGACCACCAGCGCCGCCAGCTACCGGCTCTACGCCCTGCCCGGCACCGTACCGCCCAAGCCGGGCCTGGCAAGGGTGGCCGAGGACGGCGCCGAGATCATCGTCGAGCTGTGGGACGTGCCCCAGGCGCGCTTCGGCGAGTTCGTCGCCGAGGTCCCGCCGCCGCTGGGCATCGGCAACCTGGAGTTGTCCGACGGCCGCTGGGTCAAGGGCTTCATCTGCGAGCCCTATGCCTTGGCGGGCGCCCGCGACATCACCGGCTTCGGCGGCTGGCGCGCGTTCATCGCCAGCCTCCAGGGCGCGCGCCCATGACTCCCCGGCGG
>NZ_JAOCCV010000037.1:0-51477 GCF_029840585.1 Pseudomonas sp. GD03875
CGGGTCGGTCTGCAGCCGTTCGGCGAGGAAGTCGAGCAGGGCGCGCAGGGCCGGCAGCATCTGTCGGCGCGAGCCGTACACGGCATGGATGCCCAGCGCCTCGACCCGGTACTCCGGCAGCAGCGCCACCAGACGTCCAGCGCGCAGCAGTGGGGCGACGGCGTAGAGCGGCTGGCGGGCGATACCGGCGTCGGCCAGACAGGCCTCCAGTAGCACGCTGGATTCGTTGGCGCTGAGGTTGCCCCCCACCGGCACCGTGAGCGGCTCGCCGTCGCGCTCGAACTGCCACAGGCTGCGGCCGAAGTAGGTGTAGGTCAGGCAGTTGTGCCGGCTCAGCTCGGCCGGCACCCGCGGCGTGCCGTGGCGGGCCAGGTAGGCCGGGGTGGCGCAGATCACCGAGCGGCAGGTGGCCAGGCGCCGGGCGATCAGGTTGGGGTCGAGCTGGTTGGTGATGCGCAGCGCCAGGTCGATGCGCTCCTCCACCAGGTTGACCGCCTGGCTGCTGGCCTGCAGGTCGAGCGTCACCGCCGGGTGGCGGGCGACGAATTCGGCCAGCGCCGGGGCCAGCCAGGCGCTGGCGAAGGACTGGCTGCTGGCGATGCGCAGGTTGCCGCTGGGGCCGTCGTCGGCGCGCCGACCCCGGTCCTGCAGGTCGTCGGCCAGGGCCAGCATCTCGCGGCAGCGGGGCAGCAGTTCGTCACCCATGCCGGTGAGGCTCAGGCGGCGCGTGGTGCGGTGCAGCAGGCGCGCGCCGACCCAGGCCTCCAGCTCGCCCAGGTAGCGCGAGACCATGGCCCGCGACATGTCCAGGTGCTCGGCGGCGGCGGTCTGGCTGCCGCGCTCGACCACCGTGACGAACACCCGGGCGGCGGTGATCCGATCCATGATTCGCTCGATTCGTGCAACAGATATGGGCAGGCTAACCGGATTCTTGCGCGCTTTCGAGCAACTAGCATACGCCTCGTCGAATCCGTTCTCCGCGAGGTCAGCATGTCCCTTCGTTCCCTCTTCAGTGCCGCCCTGCTCACCTTTGCGAGCCTGGCCCAGGCCGCCGACCTGCAACTACAGGTCTACAACCCCGGCGAGGACGCCGTGTTCGCGGTCAGCTCGACCCTGATCAGCGGCGAGCGCGAGGCCCTGCTGGTGGACGCCCAGTTCTCCAGCAAGGAGGCCGCCGAGCTGGTGAAACAGGTCGAGGCCAGCGGCAAGCGCCTGACCACCATCTACATCAGCCACGGCGACCCGGATTTCTACTTCGGCCTACAGACCCTAAAGCGCGCCTTCCCCGAGGCCCGGGTGGTCGCCACCGCCGCCACCGTCGAGCACATCCGCACCACCCAGGCGGCCAAGCTGGCCTACTGGGGACCGATCCTCGGCGCCAGCGCACCGACCGAGATCATCATCCCCGAGCTGCTGGCCGGCGACCGCCTGAGCCTGGAAGGGCACGAACTGCAGGTGATCGGCCTGGACCCGCTGCGCACCGCCCTGTGGATTCCCTCGCGCAAGGCGGTGGTCGGCGGCGTGCTGGTGGAGGCCGGCGAGCACGTGTGGACGGCCGACACCCAGACCATCGAAGCGCGCCGCACCTGGCTGGCCACGCTGGACCGGATCGAAGCCCTGCGCCCCGACGTGGTGGTGCCCGGCCACTACCTGGGCGACGCGGCCCACGATCTCGGCGCCCTGCGCTTCACCCGCGACTACCTGATCGCCCTGGAGGCCGAGCTGCCCGAGGCCAGCGATGCCGCCGCGCTGGTCGACGCCATGCGCCGTCGCTATCCGGGCCTGCCGGGGGAGGCTGGCCTGGAGCTGAGCGCCAAGGTGCTCAAGGGCGAGATGCCGTGGCCCTGAGCGGCCGCGCGAGGCAATCGCCGAACGGCGGCTTGCCTTCCGCCGGGGCGCCCCCATAACACAGGGATGAACCGAGGAGGCCCCATGAGCAAGCTGTCCAACCTGCCGTTCTCCGTGCTCGACCTGGCACCCATGCGCGACGACGACAACGGTGCCGCGCCCGCCCTGCAACGTTCCCTCGACCTGGCCCGGCACGTGGAGAAGCTCGGCTTCTCGCGCCTGTGGGTGGCCGAGCACCACAACATGGAGGGCATCGCCAGTTCCGCCACCGCCGTGCTGCTCGGCTACCTGGCGGCCAATACCTCCACCCTGCGCCTGGGCTCCGGCGGCATCATGCTGCCCAACCACGCGCCGCTGGTGGTCGCCGAACAGTTCGGCACCCTGGCCGCGCTGTACCCGGGGCGCATCGAACTGGGCCTGGGCCGTGCGCCCGGCGCCGACCAGGCCACCGCCCGCGCGCTGCGCCGCGACCGCCTGGGCAGCGCGGACGACTTCCCCCAGGACGTCGAGGAACTGGAACGCCTGCTCGGCCCGCGCCAGCCCGGCCAGTCGGTGATCGCGGTGCCCGGCGTCGACAGCGACGTGCCGATCTGGCTGCTCGGCTCCAGCCTGTTCAGCGCCCAGCTGGCGGCGCAGAAGGGCCTGCCCTATGCGTTCGCCTCGCACTTCGCGCCGCGCTACCTGCACCAGGCGCTGCGCATCTACCGCGAGAACTTCCAGCCCTCGGCCGTGCTCGACAAGCCCTACGCCATGATCGGTGTACCACTGATCGCCGCGCCCACCGACGAGGAAGCCGAGTTCCTCGCCACCACCGCCTACCAGCGGGTGCTGGCGCTGATGCGTGGCGAGAGCCTGGTGCTGCGCCCGCCGGTCGAGAGCATGGTCGGCCGCTGGCAGCCCCACGAGCAGCAGGCGGTCGGCGATTTCCTTGGCCTGGCGGTGATCGGCGGGCCGGAGAAGGTTCGCGCGCGGATGGAGATCCTGCTGGAGCAGAGCGGCGCCGACGAGCTGATCTTCACCTGCGACCTCTACCAGCCCGAGCACCGCCTGCGCAGCTTCGAGATCGTCGCCGGGCTGCGCTGAAAACAGGCGAACTTTGCCGCGCTCGCGTTCCTCTCAACTGGAGTACCCATTTGCGGAGGAACGCGACATGACCATCAAGAAGACGGCGTCGGCCCACTGGCAGGGCGGCATCAAGGACGGCAAGGGCCACATCTCCACCCAGAGCGGCGCGCTGCAGGAGCAGCCCTACGGCTTCAACACCCGCTTCGAGGACCGCCCCGGCACCAACCCCGAGGAACTGATCGGCGCCGCCCACGCGGGCTGCTTCTCCATGGCCCTGTCCAAGGAGCTGGGCGAGCGCGACATGACGGCGGAAAGCATCGACACCCAGGCCGAGGTTTCCCTGGAGAAGGAGGACGGCGGCTTCCGCATCAGCGCAGTGCACCTGAGCCTCAAGGCCAAGGTACCGGGCGCCAACCGGGAGGTCTTCGAGCAAGCGGTGGAGGCGGCCAAGACCGGCTGCCCGGTCTCCAAGCTGCTGAACGCCGAGATCACCCTGCAGGCCACCCTCGAAAGCTAGGCGCCGACCCTGTACACGAAGAGGCGGCAGATCGCTGTAGGGTGCGCCGTGCGCACCGGCAGGCCAGCACATGTCTCCGGTGCGCGCGGCGCACCCTACAGAGCGACCGCCGTCAGCTATTCAGAACGTCCCGCAACGCACGACCTGGGCGCGCGCCAGCAGGTTGCGCTGGTCGTCGTACAGCCAGCCCTGGGCCTTGAGCTGCTGCGGCCTGGCCTCGAAGCGGTAGCGCTGGCCGGCGACGAAGCCGTCGTGGCGCACGCGCAGGTAGCAGGTGACCTGGCGCGGCTCGCTGAAGCTGGCCACCGGCCCGTGGGTCAGCTCGAACTGGTAGCGCGCCTCGAGTTCGTGGGCGCCCGGTGCGACTTCGAAGAAGCGGCCGTCGTCGACACGGCGGTCGTCCAGCTTGTGCGCCATCAGCAGTTCGCTGCCCGAGGCCCACAGGTCGACCCAGGCCTTGTCCGGCGACGGCGGCGGCAGCGGGCTCGCGCAGGCGCCGAGGGCGAGCAGGGTGGGCAGCAGCAGGGGCAGGCGCATGGGACGATCCTCGGGGAAACCTTTCAGAATCTGTTACGAGCTTGCGAGTTCGAGATAGCGGCTGAGCGGAGCCTACGCGTGGCACATGAGCAAGACGCTTCCGCCACCACTTGGCCGACGCGCCGCTGCTCGTGGACAGGCTCTCAGCATAACGCCGATCAGACCGCCCCGCAGCGCCCCTCGCGCGCCTGCGCCAGGTCCTCACCGCGCTCGTCCTGCAGCTGCGCCCAGGGGCGGAAGCCGCGGCTGCCGGCCTTCAGCCGGTAGCGCTGACCGGCGGCGAAGTCATCGTAGTCCAGGGTCAGCAGACAGGTCCTCGGCAGAGCCTGGTCGGCGCCGACGTTGGTGGCGTCCACCTCGAAGCGCAGGCGCACCTGCAGTTCGTGGCGGCCGGGCGGTATCTGGAAGTAGCGGTCGTCGTCCAGGTCCTTGCCGTCCACCCGGACGGCTTCGAGGCGGCCGTCCTGGCGTTCGTGCAGTTCGATCCAGGCCTGGTCCGGGTCGTGCCGGGGCATCAGCAGCGAACAGCCGGAGAGCAGGACGGGCAGGCAGAGCAGCAGGGCAGAGCGCATGGCGGGCTTCCTAGGCAGAGGGGCAATGCAATAGGCTCGCGGAATGCCTATCGCCCTACTCGACCGCCCCGCTCGGCGCCTGGTTCCGCTACTGCTCGGCGCCCTGCTGAGCGGTTGCGCCAGCCTCGACTACTACACCCAGCTCGGCCGTGGCCAGCTCGACCTGCTCGCCGCGCGCCAGCCGGTGGACGCGCTGCTCGCCGACCCCGCCACCGACGACGCGCTCAAGCGCCGCCTGGCGCTGGCCCAGCAGGCCCGCGACTTCGCCAGCGCGCGGCTGGCCCTGCCGGACAACCGCAGCTACCGCCTGTACGCCGACCTGGGCCGGCCCTACGTGGTGTGGAACGTGTTCGCCACCCCGGAGCTGTCCCTGGAGCCGCTGACCCACTGCTTCCCCATCGCCGGCTGCGTCGCCTACCGCGGCTTCTACCGCCAGGGTCGCGCGCGTGGCGCCGCCGCCCTGCTGCGGCAGGAGGGCCTGGACACCTACGTCGCCGGCATCGAGGCCTATTCGACCCTGGGCTGGTTCGACGACCCCCTCCTCAACACCATGCTGCGCTGGGACGACGAACGCCTGGCCGCGCTGATCTTCCACGAACTGGCCCACCAGCAGCTGTACGTGGCGGACGACACCGCGTTCAACGAATCCTTCGCCAGCTTCGTCGAGCGGGAGGGCCTGCGCCAGTGGCGGAGCGCGCGCGGCCTGGCGCCGGTCGATGCCCGCGACGAAGGCCGGCGGCGCCAGTTCACCGAGCTGGTCCTGGCCAGCCGCGAGCGCCTGCAAGCTCTTTACGCGCGTCCCGTCGCGGACGTGGACAAGCGCACCGGCAAGGCGGCAGAGTTCGAGCGGCTGCGCGCCGAATACCGGGCGCTGCGCGACGGCCCGTGGGGCGGCGATCGCCGCTACGACGCCTGGATGGCCCAGCCGCTGAACAACGCCCACCTGCTGCCCTTCGGCCTGTACGACCGCTGGGTGGAGGCCTTCGCCGGCCTGTTCCGCGAGGCGGACGAGGACTGGGCGGCGTTCTACCGCCGCGCCGCCGCCCTCGGCGAGCTGCCGACGGACGAACGCGAGCGGGCGCTGCAGGCGCTGGTCGAACGGAAACAGGACACTCCAAGGAGCATGCGATGAAACGCTGGTGTGCGGCCGTCACGGCCATCCTTCTGTGCGGCGGCGCCATCGCCGCGCCCAAGCCCTGCGAGGAACTCAAGCAGGAGATCGAGGTGAAGATCCAGGCCGCCAAGGTCACCAGCTACACGCTGGAGATCGTGCCGACGGCGGACGTGGAAGATCCCAACATGGTGGTCGGCAGTTGCGAGGGCGGCAGCCGCAAGATCATCTACCAGAAGAACGACTGACAGGGCCGCCCTTGCGCGGCGGCGCGTTTTCGGACGAAAATGATAGCAATTATCATTTAACACCGAAGCGACATCCGTGCACTCCGACCACGCCGCCGCCGATAGCGCCACCCAGCAGTCCGTGCAGGCCCTGTATCGGGAGCACCACGACTGGCTGCGTCTGTGGCTGCGCAAGCGCCTGCCCTGCGCGGAGCACGCCGCCGATCTGGCCCAGGACACCTTCGTCCGGGTCCTGGCCAGCCGCCAGGCCTGTGACCTGCGCGAGCCGCGCGCCTACCTCAGCAGCATCGCCCGCAGCCTGATGATCGACGGCTTCCGCCGGCGCAATCTCGAACAGGCCTATCTCGACGCCCTCGCCGCCCGGCCCGAGCCGCTGGACATCTCGCCGGAGCAGCGGGCGCTGGTGATCGAGACCCTGGTCGAGATCGACCGCATGCTCGACGGCCTCGGCGCGCGCTGCCGGGAAATCTTCCTGCTGGCCCAGCTCGACGGCCTCAGCCATGTGGAGATCGGCCGGCGCCTGGGCCTGTCGACCAACACCGTGCGCAAGTACGTGGTGCGGGCGCTGACCCACTGCATGCTGCTGATCGAGGATGCGCCGTGAGCGCCGCGCCGCCGATCGCCGCCCTGCGCGCCGCCGCCAACTGGCACCTGGACCTGCTCGCCGCGCCGGGCTGCGCGGCCACCTGCGCGGCCCACCGGCGCTGGCTGGAGGCCGACGCGGCACACCGCCAGGCCTGGAGCCGGCTGGAGAAACTGCAGGGCAAGCTGGCCGGCCTGCCGGAGGTGGCGCCGTCCGCCCTGCGTGGCGTCGATGGCCGCCGCCGCGCCAGCCTCAAGCTGCTCGGCCTGCTGGTGCTGGGCAGCGGCCTGGCCGGGCTTGGCTGGCAGTCGGCGCCGATGCGCAGCCTGCGCGCCGACCAGTGCAGCGGCGTCGGCGAGCGCCGCGAGCTGCGCCTGCCGGACGGCAGCCGGGTGCAGCTGAACAGCGACACCGCTCTCGACCTGGCCTACGGCGCGCGCATGCGCGAACTGCGCCTGCTGCGCGGCGAGATCCACGTGCAGACCGCGCCGGACGCGCTCGGCCGACCCTTCGTCGTGCACACCGCCCAGGGCAGCATCCGCGCGCTCGGCACCCGCTTTCTGGTGCGCCAGGACGACGAGCGCACCCAGGTGCGGGTGCTGCAGCACGCGGTGGAGGTGCGCCCGCTCGACGCGCCGGGCCGGCCACGGCGCGTCGAGAGCGGCCAGCAGCTGTGGTACGGCGCCGCCGACTGCGCCGCGCCGGAGCCGCTGGAGGCCCATGCCGACGCCTGGATGCGCGGCATGCTGGTGGTCAGCGACTGGCCGCTGCCGCGCTTCATCGACGAACTGGCGCGCTACCGCCCCGGCCTGCTGACCTGCGACCCGGCGCTGGGCGAGTTGCGCATCTCCGGCGCCTTCCAGCTGGCCGACAGCGACGCGGTGCTGGACAACCTCAGCGACACCCTGCCGCTGTGCGTGCATCGCCTCAGCCGCTACTGGGTGCGCGTGGTGCCGGCCTGAAGCGATGAGCGCCGAACAAGATTTTTTCGTCCAGGGTGTTGTCGATTTCGATTCTCATTCGACTTGGAAGGAAAGCGCCCGCAGCGGCGCACCCTTGCCAGCCACTCAGGAACCTTCCATGTCGCGCCACAACGCTTCACGTCGCATGTCGTCGCCTCGCCGCTTCCCCCTCCTCAGCCCGCTGGGGCTGGCCGTCAACCGCGCGCTGCTGGGCGCGGTGCTGGCGCTGCCGGTCGCCGGCGTGCTGCAGGTGCAGCCGGCCTGGGCGCAGAACGTGGCGGCGGAATACGACTTCGCCATCGCCTCGGGCTCCCTGGAGTCGGCGCTGAACGGCTTCGCCGCCACCACCGGCGTCAGCCTGTCCTACTCGCCGGACACCGTGCGCGGCCTGCGCTCGCCCGGCGTGCAGGGCCGCCTGCCGGCGGACCAGGCCCTGCAGCGCCTGCTGGCCGGCAGCGGCGTGCAGGTGATGCGCCAGGCCAGCGGCAACTACTCGCTGCTGCCGCCGGCCGAGAGCGGCGCCTCGCTGCAGCTGGACGCCACCAGCATCACCGGCGCCGGCCTCGGCGGCACCACCGAAGGCACCGGCTCCTACACCAGCGGCGCGACCCGCAGCGCCACCAAGCTCGACCTGTCGCTGCGCGAGACCCCGCAGTCGGTCACCGTGATGACCCGCCAGCGCATGGACGACCAGAACCTCACCAGCGTCGGCGCGGTGATGGAGCAGGCCCCCGGCATCAGCCGCCGCCAGTACGGCGACGACGGCGCCGGCTACGTGAGCTTCTATTCCCGCGGCTTCGCCATCAACAACTACCAGTTGAACGGCGTGGTCACCTCGTCCGGCGCGCTGCAGGGCCTGAGCGGCAGCATCGGCAGCATGGACACGGCGATCTACGACCAGATCACTGTGGTCCGTGGCGCCACCGGCCTGCTGACCGGCGCCGGCGACCCCAGCGCCAGCATCAACCTGGTGCGCAAGAAGCCCACCGCCGAGTTCCAGGCTCATGTGCTCGGCAGCGCCGGCACCTGGGACCGCTACCGGGTCGAGGCCGACGTCTCCGGCCCGCTGGACAGCCAGGGCAACGTGCGCGGCCGGATGGTCGCGGTGCACAACGAAGGCCGTTCGTGGAAGGACCGCTACAGCGGCGAGAGCGACATCTTCTACGGCGTGGTCGAGCTGGACCTGACCGACGCCACCCTGCTCAGCCTGGGCCTGGAGGCGAACCGCAGCGACTACGACGAGGCCTCGCCGCACAACTTCTCGCTGGCCGACAACGCCGGCAACAAGACCCACCACTCCCGCTCGGACAGCGCGGTCACCCGCTGGTCCTACCTCGACCTGGAGCGCTACACCCTGTTCGCCTCCCTCGAACACCAGTTCGGCAACGGCTGGCAGAGCACCCTGTCGGCCAACCGCACCTGGCTGGACACCGAGCAGAACTACGGCGTCGCCGCGCCGGACCCGAACGCCGTGACCCGCGCCGGCACCGTGACCACCGGCCGCTCGGAACAGACTCCGCAGCAGAACGCCCTGGACTTCTTCGCCAGCGGCCCCTACCAGCTGTTCGGCCGCGAGCACGAACTGATGCTGGGCATGAACTACTTCGACCTCGAACGCGACGACCCGGCGTTCCGGCGGGTGGTGGTGCCGATCGCCAACGCGGACGAGTTCGACGGCGACATCCCGCTGCCGAACTTCCCCTCCGCCGGCCGCGACTGGCGCGACAGCCGCCAGCTCGGTGGCTACCTGGCCACCCGCCTGCGCCCCACCGACGACCTCTCGGTGATCCTCGGCGCGCGGGTGACCGACTGGAAGAACCGCACCCAGACCCAGGACCTGGTCGAGACCGGCGTGACCATCCCCTACGTCGGCGTGGTCTACGACCTCAACGACTGGCTCTCCACCTACGCCAGCTACACCAGCATCTTCAACCCGCAGAGCAATGAGGACCGGGACGGCAAGACGCTGGAGCCGGAAGAGGGCGACAACTACGAGCTGGGCCTGAAGGGCGAGTTCTTCGACGGCCGGCTGAACGCCAGCGTGGCGGTGTTCGAAGTGCGCAAGGACAACCTGGCCGTGCGCGACGGCAACGAGTTGACCCCCTCCGGCGGCAACGCCTACGTGGCCGAGAGCAACACCAAGGCGCGCGGCTACGAGCTGGAGGTTTCCGGCGAGCTGACCCCCGGCTGGAACCTGGCCGGCGGCTTCACCCAGGTGGTCACCCGCAACAAGGCCGGCGACCGCATCAACCCGGACCAGCCGCGCCACCAGTTCAAGCTGTTCACCACCTACCGCCTGCCCGGCGCGCTGGAGAAGCTGACCGTCGGCGGCGGCGTCAACTGGCAGAGCGAGATCCACGCCAGCGGCCAGACCGGCAACTACCGCAAGTCCTTCGCCCAGGACGCCTACACCGTGGTCGGCCTGATGGCCCGCTACCAGGCCACCGAGCAACTGGCGGTCAGCCTCAACCTGGACAACCTGCTGGACGAGAAATACCTGCTCAACACCGGCGGCCACACCTATGGCGCCCCGCGCAACCTGATGGCCACCGCCAAGTACCAGTTCTGATACCACCACGACGATAAGGAAGACGACTCGATGAAAGCCAAACTCCTGCTGACCGCCCTCGGCCTCTGCGCCGTGTCCAACCTCGCCCAGGCCCACATGGTGTGGCTGGAGCGCGAAGCCCAGGGCGAGACCCGCGCCTACTTCGGCGAATGGCCGGACGACCTGCGCGAAACCCGCGAAGGCCCGCTGAAGATGCTCGACGGCAGCCAGGCCGTGCTGGCCGGCAAGCCCTTCGCCGGCACCCAGGCCAACGACCACCTGGCGTTCGCCACCCAGGGCCAGGGCGACGTGCGCCTGACCAAGGAACTGGTGCGCAACGACAACCGCGTGGTCTTCGTGGCCAAGACCGGCCGCAGCGAAACCAAAGCCGCTAGCGCCTTCGAACTGGTCCCGGCCAAGGCCGGCGACAACACCTTCACCCTCCTGCTGGACGGCAAGCCGGTGCCCAAGGCCGAAGTGATGGCCTTCTCGCCGCAGAAGTGGGGCAAGCCGTTCCACACCGACGACAAGGGCCAGATCACCCTGACCCTGCCGTGGAAGGGCCAGTACCTGCTGGAAGTCGCCCACGGCGTGGACGGCAAGGGCGAGTTCGACGGCAAGCCGTACGAGAAGACCCGCTACGTCCACACCCTGGGCTTCAGCGTGGAATGAAACCCGTCGCCCTAGACTGGCGCTACCGCATGGCGGTAGCGTCCCGCGCCCTGGCCGCCATCTTCGGCGGCTACGGCCTGGCCGTGGCGGCGACCCTGCTGCTGTCCCAGATACTGCCGATGGCCCGCTCCGAGGCGGTGGTCACCGCCAGCATGCTCGGCTTCGTGGTCTACGCCGCGGCCGTCTGCTGGGCGTTTGCCGCGCACAGCGGCCGCCAGGCCTGGCTGGGCCTGCTGCTGCCCGCCCTGCTGATGGCCGGCCTGGCCTGGTGGCTCAAGGGCGCCGCGTCATGAGCCAGGCAACGCAAGGGCGCGAGGTGCTGGCGCGCGAAGGCTTCCGCCAGTCGCAGGCGTGGCTGCACACCTGGGCCGGCCTGCTGCTGGTCTGGCTGCTCTACGCCATCTTCCTCACCGGCACGGTGAGCTACTTCAAGGACGAGCTGGATCACTGGATGCATCCGGAGCGTCATGGCCTGGACGCAGGCGCAGCGCCGAACTGGGACAACGTCCTGGCGACCCTGCAGGAACAGGCGCCGGCCAATGCGCCGAGCTGGATCGTCCAGCTGCCCGACGCGCGCAACCCGACCCTGCAGGCGCGCTGGTTCGGCCCCGGCATCCCGTTCGGCCGGATGACCCTGGACCCGGCCAGCGGCGCGCAGTTGAAGGAAGCCGACACCCAGGGCGGGGAGTTCTTCTACCGCTTCCACTTCCAGCTCTGGCACCTCGATGCGCTGACCGGGCGGATCATCGTCGGCATCGCCACCATGTTCATGTTCGTGGCGATCATCAGCGGCATCGTCACCCACAAGAAGATCTTCAAGGACTTCTTCACCTTCCGCCCGCGCAAGGGCCAGCGCAGCTGGCTGGACGGGCACAACGTGGTCTCGGTGCTGGCGCTGCCCTTCCACCTGATGATCACCTACAGCGGCCTGGTCATCTTCATCCTGATCTACCTGCCCTGGGCGGTGCAGTTCGAGTACGGCAAGGACCGCGAGCTGCTGTTCGACGAAGTGTTCCCCCATGCCCACGGCGAACCGCGCAGCGGCACGCCGGCGCCGATGCCCGACCTGGCCGCGCTGATCCGCCAGGCCGAGGCGCACTGGGGCGACGGCAGCCGGGTCGGCTCGCTGACCCTGTTCACCCCGGGCGACAGCGCCGCCCGCGTGGAGCTGCGCCGCGACCGCAGCGCCAGCATCTCCGGCGTCGGTGGCGGCCTGCTGCTGGACGCCAGCGACGGTCGGGTGCTGGAGGAAATCGGCCAGCTCAAGCCCGCCGCCCAGTTCAACCGCACCCTGGTCGGCCTGCACCTCGGCCACTTCGCCGCACCGCTGCTGCGCTGGCTGTACTTCCTCTGCGGCCTCGGCGGCTGCGTGATGATCGCCAGCGGCGCGGTGCTCTGGCTGGTCAAGCGCGCGCCGCCGCCGGCCAAGGCGGGCGCGAAGACACCCTTCGGCCACCGCCTGGTGCAGGTGCTCAACGTGGCGGCCATCGCCGGCCTGCCGCTGGCCATGGCCGCCTACCTGTGGGCCAACCGCCTGCTGGCGGCCGGCCTGGAGGGCCGCGCGGCCTGGGAAATCCACGTCTTCTTCGCGGTCTGGGGCCTGACCCTGGCGCATGCCGCTCTGCGTCCGCACCGCCGCGCCTGGGTCGAACAGTGGGCCGGCGTCGCCCTGCTGCTGTGCCTGCTGCCGCTGTTCGAGCTGGTCATGGGGCGCTGGCCGCTGCCGGGCGGCCTGGCCTATGGCGACTGGCTGGTGGCGGGGTTCGACGCTGGCCTGCTCGGGCTCGGCCTGCTGTGCGCCTGGCTGAGCTGGAAGATCCACAACCATCGGCCGGCGGTGCGCCCGGCGCGCGCCCCCCGGCCGGAGAAGGCGGCGCCGACGAGCCGACCGGAGACCCGAACGGATGCCCGATCGGAAACCCAAGCGGATGCCCTGGAGACTCGCGGATGAGCACCCTCGCCCTGGCGGCCGCCTACTGCGGCCTGACCGGCCTCAGCCTGGCCATGAACCGCCACCACCAGGACGTGTTCGGCCAGGCGCCGTCCGTCCTGCGCGCGCGCCTGCTGCGGGCCGGCGGCTGGCTCTCGCTGGCCCTCAGCCTGGCCGCCTGCCTGCTCCAAGAGGGCTGGGCGTTCGGCTCGGTGCTCTGGGTCGGCCTGCTGGCGGCGGCGGGCTACGCCCTGGTCCTGCTGCACAGCTACCGGCCGCGCTGGATACCGCGCGTGGCCGTGGCGGCACCGGCGCTCGGCCTGCTGGCCCTGGCGCTGAGCTGATCTCGCTCCGGGCCTGCGAGGCACCGTGGGAGCGGCCTTGGCCGCGAATGCTCGTGCGCTGAAACAAGAGCTCGCGGCCAAGGCCGCTCCCACAACGGTGCATATCGTCTCGCCCGCGAGATCGTGAGCGGGCTCTGACACAATCTGTTGCAGTTCGCCGACCAGCGGCATGCAGGTTTTGCCGCGCTCGTTCGTCATGAACAGTGATATATGGCAGCTTTCGTCGCGTGCGCCCGCCCACCGCCGCGCTCGCCTGCCCATGTTCCCGCCAGCCAGTGATTACCCATGAAACCTCTCGCTTCACCTTCCGGGGCGACGCTCGCCCTCCTGTCGCGCGTCGCCGCAGCGATTCTCGGCGGCTATGCCCTCACCTGCGCCAGCGTCATCTTCCTCGGCGCGATCCTGCCGCTGCCCAAGACCCAGGCCGTGCTCGCCTCGTCGCTGGCCAGCTTCGCGGTCTACACCGCGGTCATCGTGTGGGCGTTCGCCACGCCCAACCTGCGGCGCATCTGGCTGATCCTGGCGATCGCCTCGCTGGTGCTGACCGGCGCCGGCCTGCTGCTCGGAGGTGACGCATGAGCAAGGCACAGAACGGCGCCGCCGAGGGCAGCTTCCGCCAGGCCATGGCCTGGCTGCACACCTGGGGCGGGCTGTGGGCCTGCTGGGTACTGTTCGTCATCTTCCTCACCGGCAGCCTGGGCGTGTTCGACGACCCCATCACCCGCTGGACGAAGCCGCACCTGCCCCAGGCCAGCGAAGCCACCGGCGAGTCCGGCCTGGACGACGGCTTCGACCGGCCGCAGGCGGTGCGCACGGGCATGGCATGGCTCGCCGAGAATGCGCCGGCCGGCCACTTCTGGGGCATCGCCCTGCCGTCGGACGAAGACCCCAACATCCGCCTGTTCTGGGAAGACGCCCAGGAGGTCTTCCACAACAAGAGCATCGACGCGACCAGCGGCCAGCCGGTGGACACCTCGCACGAGCGGGACAGCGAAGGCGGCCACCACTTCGTGCACATGCACTTCGAATTCCACGGCGGCACCGCCGGCATCTGGTTCGTCGGCGCCTTCACCATGGCCATGCTGGTGGCGCTGGTCAGCGGCATCGTCATCCACAAGCGCATCTTCAAGGACTTCTTCACCTTCCGCCCCGGCAAGGGCCAGCGCAGCTGGCTGGACGCCCACAACGCGCTGTCGGTGCTGAGCCTGCCGTTCCAGCTGATGATCGCCTACACCGGCCTGGCGACCTTCTACTCGCTGTATATGCCGGCGGGGGTCATGGCCCACTACGAGAGCGACGAGGCCTACTTCGCCGAGCTGATGGCGCGCCCGGCGCCCCAGGAACTGACCGGCATCGCCGCCCCGCTGACGGCGATGGACGAGCTGCTGGTCCACGCCGAGGAAGGCCTGGGCCGCCCGGTGAGCTTCATCAGCATCGAGCACCCCAACGACAGCAGCGCCAGCGTGCGGGTATTCGGCCGCTTCATCGAGAAACCCGGCGAGTACCGCCTGCTCGGCGACGGCGGCGGCCAGGTGTTCTTCAACGGCGTGACCGGCGAGCAGACCGACATCCAGATGCCCGGCGAACTGCGCGGCGGCTCGGCCCAGGACGTGCAGTCGGTGATGGCCAACCTGCACTTCGCCGGCTTCGGCGGCAACCTGGTGCGCTGGCTGTACTTCTTCAGCGGCCTGGCCGGCGCGGCGATGCTGGCCACCGGCGCCCTGCTGTTCATGGTCAAGCGCCGGCAGCGCTCGCTGAACGAGTTCGGCGCCGCCACGCCGCGGGTCTACCGGCTGATCGAGGTGCTCAACATCGGCACCCTCACCGGCCTGAGCATCGCCTGCATCGCCTTCTTCTGGGCCAACCGCCTGCTGCCGCTGAGCCTGCCGGACCGGCCGGAATGGGAGATCGTCGCGTTCTTCGCGGTCTGGCTGCTCGGCTTCGTCCACGCCGCCCTGCGCCCGCCGCAGCGCGCCTGGATCGAGCAGCTGCTGGCGCTGGCCGCCCTGTGTGCGTTGCTGCCGCTGCTCAACTGGCTGACCGTCGGCGAGCACCTGTTCGTCTATCTGCAGCGCGGCGACGGCGAGCGGGCGGGCGTCGAGCTGGTCGCCCTCGGCTTCGGCGCGCTCTCGCTGTGGGTCGCCTGGCGCCTGAGCCGGCCGCGCACGGCGCCGGTGCGCAGCCGCCAGCGGGCCGCTGCCCTGGAGGCCCAGTGATGACCCTGACCCTCGCCGCGACCCTGGCCATCGCGCTCTGCTATGCCGGCATGGCCGGCCTGTGCCTGGCCATGGACCGCCACCACTCCCAGGTGTGGAAACACAAGGCGCCCACCCGCCAGCGCCTGCTGCGGGTGGCCGGCTGGCTGCTGCTGGCCGTTGCCGTGTGGCCCTGCGTGCTGATCTGGGGCGGCGCCGTCGGCCCGGTGGTCTGGCTGGGCATGCTCAGCGTTGGCGCCTTCGCCCTGGTCCTGCTGCTGCCCTACCGCCCCCGCACCGCCGCCCTGCTGGCCGCCATCGCGGCCGGCGCCGGCCTGCCGGCGTTGCTGCTGACCGCCGGCTGAGCCGGCACCGTGCAAGGATGTGTCGATGACCCCGCGTTTCCCCCCGCTCCTGCGTCGCGGCCTGACGGCCGCCGTGATCCTCTGCGTGCCGACGGCGGCCTGGCTGTGGTGGGGCCAGCCGGCCGCCGCCTATGACACCGCGCCCATCGGCCGGGGCGACCTGCAGGCCACGGTGGTCGCCATCGGCACCCTGAAGCCGCGCCACTCGGTGGACGTCGGCGCCCAGGTCTCGGGCCAGGTCACCCGCCTGCACGTCGAGGCCGGCGACCGGGTCGAGAAGGGGCAACTGCTCGCGGAAATCGACGCCAGCCTGCACCAGGCCGAAGTCGAGGCCGACCGCGCCGCGCTCGACGGCCTGCGCGCCGAACTGGCCGACCAGCAGGCCCAGCTCGACCTTGCGCGCCAGCAGCACCAGCGCCAGCAACGCCTGGCCGCCGCCGAGGCGACCCGCGACGAGGATGTGCAGACCGCCGTCGCCAACCTGCGTTCGGCCGAGGCGCGGCTGAAACAGCTGCGCGCGCGCATCGCCGAGGCCCAGGCCCGCCTGCGCGGCAACGAGGCGCAACTCAGCTACACCCGCCTGTACGCGCCCATCGACGGCACCGTGCTGGGCATCGACGTGAAGCAGGGCCAGACCCTCAACGCCACCTACCAGACCCCCACCGTGATGCGCATCGCCGACCTCGGCCAGATGACCGCCTGGGTCAAGGTCTCCGAGGCCGACATCCGTGCCCTGAAGCCGGCCATGCCGCTGTACTTCTCCACCCTGGGCGGCGACGAGCGCCGCTGGGAAGGGCAGATCCGCCAGATCCTGCCGGCACCGCCGGTGGAAGTCTCCGCCTCGGGCGACAGCGCCCCGGCGAGCGCCACCCAGGCGGTGCAGTACACCGTGCTGTTCGACGTGGACAACGGCGACGGCGAGCTGCTGCCGCAGATGACCGCCCAGGTCACCTTCATCACCGCCGCTGCCCGCGGCGTGCTCACCGCGCCGCTCGAAGCGCTCGACCCGCTGCCCGGCAAGCCCGGCGTGTTCTCCGCCCGGGTGCTCGACGGCGACGGCCACGCGCAGCTGCGCGAGGTGCACGTCGGCGCGCGCAGCCGGCAGAGCGCCGAGGTGATCGACGGGCTGGCCGAGGGCGAGCGCCTGATCACCGGCGAGCGCGTCGACGAGCGTCCGTCGAGGTTCCAGTGGTAGCGACGCCGCTGATCGAGCTGGAAGGCATCCGCCGCCGCTACGGCGGCGAAGGCGGAGCGCCGGAAGTCGAAGTGCTGCGCGGCATCGACCTGCGCATCCACGCCGGCGAATTCGTCGCCATCGTCGGCGCCAGCGGCTCGGGCAAATCCACCCTGATGAACCTGCTCGGCTGCCTCGATCGCCCCAGCGCCGGGCGCTACCGCTTCTCCGGCCGCGACGTGGCCGAGATGAACACCGACGAACTGGCCTGGCTGCGCCGCGAGGCGTTCGGCTTCGTGTTCCAGGGCTACCACCTGATCGCTACCGAATCGGCCCGCGAGAACGTCGAGGTGCCGGCGATCTACGCCGGCGTGCCGCCGGCCGAGCGCTACGCCAGGGCCAGCAGCCTGCTCGGACGCCTCGGCCTCGGCGAGCGCCTGGAGCACCGCCCCGGCCAGCTCTCCGGCGGTCAGCAGCAGCGCGTGTCGATCGCCCGGGCGCTGATGAACGGCGGCCGCATCATCCTCGCCGACGAACCCACCGGCGCCCTCGACAGCCACAGCGGCCGCGAGGTCATGGCGCTGCTGCGCGAGCTGGCCGACGCCGGCCACACCATCATCCTGATCACCCACGACCGCGGCGTCGCCGAACAGGCGCGGCGGGTGATCGAAATCCGCGACGGCCAGATCGTCGCCGACAGCGGCAGCCACGAAACCAGCGGCACGCTGCCGCCGCCGGACCCGAGCCAGGCGGGGCTGGACGCCGGCGCCAGTTTCCTCGGCGAACTGGGCGAGATGCTCCGCTCGGCCTGGCGGGTGATGGGCCTGAACCGCTTCCGCACCGCCCTGACCCTGCTCGGCATCGTCATCGGCGTCGCCTCGGTGATCGTCATGCTGTCCATCGGCCTCGGCACCAAGCAGCGGGTCGTGGCGCAGATGGCCTCCATGGGCGCCACCATGATGTACCTCGGCGGCATCCAGCCGGCGGACGGCGGCCCGGAGGGCGTGGTCACCGTGGAAGACCTGGAGGCCATCGCCGAACTGCCCGAAGTGCGCGCCGCCATGCCGGTGATCGGCGACCCGCTGAGCGTGCGCCACGGCAACGTCTCACGCAGCGTCTACACCCTGGCCGGCAGCGCGGAACTGCCGCGCATCCACCACTGGGCGGTGGCCGCCGGGCGCTTCTTCAGCGACGCCGAGGACCGCGCCATGGCCCCGGTGGTGGTGCTCGGGCACAAGGCCCGCCAGCAGTTCTTCGGCAGCGACGACCCGATCGGGCGCCAGCTGCTGATCGCCGACTCGCCCTTCGAAGTGATCGGCGTGATGGCCGAGAAGGGCGCCGACTCCGGCAACGAAAGCTACGACGAAATGGTCCTCATCCCCTACCGTTCGGCGCGCATCCGCGTGTTCCAGGCCTTCGGCAAGCCCGACTACTCGGTGATCGACGCCGTCTCCACCAGCCGGGTGCTGGACGCCGAGGCGGCCATCCGCGACCTCATGCGCGCGCGCCACGGCCGCGACGACATCGGCATCGGCAACGCCGCCGCCAAGCTACAGGCAGAGGCCAAGACCCAGGACAGCATGACCCTGATGCTCGGCCTGATCGCCGCCGTATCCCTGCTGGTGGGCGGCATCGGCGTGATGAACGTGATGCTGATGACGGTGCGCGAACGCACCCGCGAGATCGGCATCCGCATGGCCACCGGCGCGCGCCAGCGCGACATCCTGCGCCAATTCCTCACCGAGGCGGTGCTGGTCACCGTGGTCGGCGGCAGCGCCGGCGTGCTGATCGGCCTGGTCGTCGGCGCCGGCCTGCTGCTGGCCGGCGTGCCGCTGATCTTCTCGCTGTCGGCGATGCTGCTGGCCTTCGCCTGCGCGGTGGGCACCGGCCTGCTGTTCGGCTACCTGCCGGCGAAGACCGCCGCCGCCCTCGACCCGGTCGCCGCCCTGGCCAGCGAATGAACGAGATGCCGATGACCCGATACCTGCCGTTTCCGCTGATCCTCCTGCTCGCCGCCTGCAGCCACGCGCCCGACACGACGGACACCCTGCCCGAGGCGCCGCAGGCCTGGCGCCATGCCACGCTCGCCGGCGAGGCACCGGCCCAGGACTGGTGGCGCGGCTTCGCCAGCGCCGAACTGGACGCCCTGATCGAACAGGCCCTGGCCGGCAACCACGATCTGGCCGCCGCCGCCGCCCGCCTGCGCCAGGCCGAGGCCTCCGCCCGCGCCGCCGGCGCGCCGCTGCTGCCGAGGCTGGACGGCACCCTCGGCGCCAGCCGCGCAGGGCGCCTCGGCGGCGATGCGGAGACCGCAGGCACCTTGTACAGCGGCGGCCTGGCCGCCAGCTACGAAGTCGACCTGTGGGGGCGCCTGGCCGCCGACCACGATGCCGCGCTGGCCGAACTGGCCGCCAGCCGCTTCGACCGCGATGCCCTGCGCCTGACCCTCTCCGCCAGCGTCGCCGACACCTGGCTGCGCCAGGTCGCCCTGGGCGAACGCCTGCGCCTGGCCGGGCTCAACCTGGCCAACGCCGAGCGGGTGCTGGCCACCGTGGAAGCCCGCCAGGCGGCCGGCGCCGCCACGCCGCTGGAACTGGCCCAGCAGCGCGGCCTGGTGGCCGAGCAGCGGCGGATTCGCGAGGAACTGCGCCAGCAGGCGGACGACGTGCGCAGCCTGCTGGCCGTGCTGCTCGGCCAGGGCGAACCGGCGGAGCAGGCCCGCAGCGCCCTTTTCAGCCTGGACATGCCAGCGCTGGACGGCGGCCTGCCCAGTGAACTGCTGCTGCGCCGCCCGGACCTGGCCCGCGCCGAAGCCCGCCTGAGCGCCGCCGACGCCGACCTGCGCGCGGCGCGGACCGCGCTGCTGCCACGGCTGAACCTGTCGGCGGGCGCCAGCGGCTCGGCCAACCGCCTGAGCCGGCTCTTCGCCGACCCGGTGTACTCCCTGGCCGCCGCCCTGGCAGCGCCGATCTTCGACGGCGGCGCCCTCGCCGCCGAACGCGACCGCAGCGCCGCGCGCCGCGAGGAACTGCTGGCCGACTACCGCAAGAGCATCGTCGAAGCCTTCGCCGACGTGCAGGTGGCACTCAACGCCGGCGCCGGCGTCGACGCCCAGTGGCAGGCCCAGCAGGAAGTCCAGGCCCAGGCCGAACGCGCCCTGCGCCTGGCCGAACAACGCTACCGCGCTGGCGCCGACGACCTGCTCAACCTCCTCGACGCCCAGCGCACCCTCTACGCCGCCGAAGACCAGAGCGCCCAACTCCGCCTGGCCCGCCTGCAGACCGGCGTGGCCCTGGCCCGGGCCTTGGGGGGTGGCTGGCGGTACGAGGGTGGTGGTCACTGAGGGTCAAGTGCTGCCTTACGGCAGTGAAGTGATCGGCATCTGGCTGCTCACCGAAGCCACCTTTCTGAGCTGCCTATACGGCAGTGAAGCGACTGATGCAGGTCGACCTGCTGCGCGCCCTTTTCTGAGCTGCGTATACGGCAGTGAAGCGCTGCCGCAGTGGGTGCAGCCGGTTTCAATGTTTCTGAGCTGCCTATACGGCAGTGAAGTAAATCGGCCCTGGAGAGGCAGATAGTCTTCATTTCTGAGCTGCCCACACGGCAGTCCGTAGGGCGGGTGAAACCCGCGCGAGCACCACACCCCTGGCAAAGCTCGCGGGTTGCACCCGCCCTACTTGCTGAGCACCTACCGCATTTTCCATCTCTCAACTACCAGGACGGACGACTGCGCCAGAAACGGCAAGGATTTACCGAATTTACAGGTTCCGCCACTCCTCGCGCCTGTTCCCAAAGCGCGTCCGCCTCCCTACAATTGCGATCAATTCTTATCCGCAATCAAGCAAGGCTGGGAGATCCGGGTGTCCAGCGCTCCGCCCCCCTCATCGCTGCACGATGACCTGCATGGCCTCTATCGCGACCACCATGGCTGGCTGAACGGCTGGCTGCGCCGGCGGCTGGGGGATCGCGAGCGGGCCGCCGACCTGGCCCAGGACACCTTCCTGCGCCTGCTGGTGACCCGCCGCCTGCCCGAGCTGGGCGAGGGGCGTCGCTACTTGGTGCAGATCGCCAGGAACCTGGTCATCGACCAGTGGCGCCGCCAGCGCATCGAACAGGCCTATCTCGACAGCCTCGCCGCCCTGCCCGAGCCGGAAACGCCTTCGCTGGAGACCCGCGCCATGGTTATCGAAACCCTGATGCAGATAGATGCCATGCTCGACAGCATGCCGGGCAAGGCGCGCGAGGCTTTCCTGCTGTCCCAGTTCGAGGGGCTGACCTACGCGCAGATCGCCGAGCGCCTGCAGGTCAGCGTCAGCTCGGTGCAGAAGTATATGTTGCGCGCCATCGCGTCCTGCTACCAGGTGCTGTACGCCGAATGAAGCCCGCCGCCGACGCGCCCATCGCGCCCGCCATCGTCGAACAGGCCAGCCACTGGCTGATGCTGCACTGGGGCGAGCCGCTGGACGACGATCAGCGTCGGCGCTTCGCCGAGTGGCAGGCCGCCGACCCCGAGCATCGCCGCGCCTGGCAGCGCCTGGAGCGCTTGCAGGGCACCCTGGCCGCGGTGCCGGCCGACACCGCCCGCACTGTGCTGCGCGACCTGCCCGATGCGCGTCGGCGCCAGGCGCTCAAGCTGCTCGGCCTGCTGCTGATGGCGGGTGGCGGCGGCTACCTGGCCCAGTCGCGGCTGCCCTGGCGCGAAGCCATAGCCGACCTGCGCAGCGGCACCGGCGAGCGCCTGCAGCGCACCCTGCCGGACGGCAGCCGGCTCGACCTGAACAGCGGCAGCGCCGTGGACATCCGCTTCAGCGACAGCGAGCGGCGCATCCGCCTGCTCGCCGGCGAGCTGTTGCTCGACAGCGGCCACGACCCGGCCCGCCGCCCGCTGATCGTGGAGACCCCGGCCGGCGAGATCCAGGCGCTGGGGACGCGCTTCTCTGTCTATGAAATCGATGGCGGCAGCCGCGTCGAGCTGTACGAGGGCGAACTGGAGCTGCGCCCGCGCCTGCTGCCCGCCTCGCGCCTGCAGGCCGGCCAGCGCCGCTGGTTCTCCGCCGAGCGCCTGGAGGCGGTCGGGCCCGCCGACCCCAACGCCATCGCCTGGCGGGAGGGCCGCCTGGTGGCCGAACGCATGCCGCTCGGCCGCTTCCTCGCCGAGCTGTCCCGCCATCGCCCGGGTGTGCTGCGCTGCGACCCGGCGGTGGCCGAGCTGCCGCTGACCGGCGTGTTCCCCCTGGCCGACACCGACCGCGTGCTGATGGCGCTGCAGCAGTCGCTGCCGGTCAAGGTGCACAGCCTGACCCGCTACTGGGTGACGGTCGGCCCGGCGTAGGGTGCGCCTTGCTTACCATCGGCCAATCGGTGCGCATGGCGCACCCTACGGACAGGTAGCGCATTTGGCTGCGAATGCGCCGTGAAAATTTTTGGCGAAGCCTTGTCGGTTTTGCCGGCTCGCTCGGGATACCTCTTGAACTCACTCAGAACGCATTCTCAAGAGGACGTCCCAGAATGCCGCAGGCAAGCCCTTTCCACCGTACCCCGCTGACCCGCTCGGTTCGCCACGCCCTGTTCGCCGGCCTGCTGGCCGCCGGCCCGCTGCCGTTCCTGCCCGTCGCCCAGGCCCAGCCGGCCGCCAGCGAGCAGGCGCGCGCCTACGCCATTCCCGCCGGCAACCTGGACCAGGCGCTGAACCGCTTCGCCAGCGAGTCCGGCATCCTGCTCTCCGCCGATGCCCAGCTCACCGCCGGCAAGCACAGCCCTGGGCTCAATGGCAGCTATTCGGTTAACGAGGGCCTGTCCCGCTTGCTGGCCGGCACCGGCCTGCGCGCGCTCAATGCCGGCGGCAACTATGCGCTGGAGGTGGCGGTGGACAGCGCTGGTGCGCTGGAACTGGGGGCGACTACCGTGACTGGCACGCAACTGGGCGCTACTACCGAGGGTACCGGTTCGTACACTACAGGCTCGGTAACCGTAGGAAGCAAGGTGGCCAAGTCACTGCGTGAGGTGCCGCACTCGGTCTCGGTGATGACGCGGCAGCGCATCGAAGATCAAAACCTCACCAGCCTGACTGATGTAATGGACAGGACGACCGGTGTTACCCATTCCCGTGCCACACAAACCGCAGGGTCGTCATTGGGTAACGACAGCAACTTCTATTCGCGTGGCTTCCAGGTCAACAACATCCAGATCGACGGCGGCGCGCCGATGGACACCGTCATGGTGGGCTTCGGTTCGGTCAGCCAACTGGACATGGTGCAGTTCGACCATGTGGAATTCCTGCGCGGTGTCGATGGCCTGTACTCGGGTTCGGGTGATCCGGGGGGCACCATCAACCTGGTGCGCAAGCGCGCGCTTGATCACAACCAGCTGACCTTCTCCACGTCAGCGGGAAGCTGGGACAACTACCGTTCCGAACTGGACGCGACCGGTTCGCTGACCGAGTCCGGCAATGTCCGGGGACGGCTGGGCGCCGCCTACCAGGATCGCAAGTTCTTCTATAGCCCCGGCAACATGAAAACCAAGATCCTCTATGGTTCCATGGAATTCGATGTCACACCCGATACCCTGCTGACCGTCGGCGGTAGCTACCAGGAACAGGACGGGGTAAGTAACTTTGCTGGCCTGCCCCGTTATGCCGACGGTGCAGATCTGAAGTTGTCGCGTAAAACCTCTCTGACTACCGACTGGAACCACACCCACGAAACCACCAAGCAAGGTTTCCTCAAACTGCAGCACAATTTCACCGACGACTGGGGCATCACTCTGGATGCCATGCGCATGGAGATGGATCGCGATGCGATGGGTGCCTATACCATCGGCGCGGTCGACCCCTCAGACAACAGCGGACATACCTTCTGGGCCTTCCCGGCCAAGACCGGCATGGATCGCACGGGCTACAGTGCCACCGTCAAGGGCGGTTTCACTTTGTTCGACTTGCAGCATGACGTCGTTTTCGGTGCCGACTACCAGAAGGGTAATTCCTGGACGGAGCAGTTCACGACGACTGCGAACGGCACGCCGGTCAACGTCTTCGATCCGCGACTACCGACCGATGCCAGTTTCTACCCGACCAAGGACGACTACCACATCACCAAGAAGCGGTCGATGTTCGCGATGACGCGTCTGAGCCTGACCGACTCGCTGCAGCTGTCCATTGGCGGACGCCTGTCGAACTACTCGTATGAAAGCAACAGCCCGTTCAAGAAACCTGATGGCAGCCCGAACGGCGAACTGGGTCTGCGCGAGCTGGAGGATACGGGTGTATTCACACCATATGGCGGCCTGACCTACAACATCAACGAGAACTGGACGGCCTACACCAGCTATGCCGAGACCTTCCGCCCCCAGTATCAGCAACGCACGCGTGACAATGGCACGCTCGCCCCGGTCGAATCGAAGAACTACGAGATCGGCCTCAAGGGCGAGTTCTTCGATAGCCGCCTGAACACCTCTGTGGCCATTTATCGCGCCGTGCAAGAAAACGTCGCGGTCGCGGATGGCCCTGTCGAGTACAACCGCTACAAAGGCTACCTGTGCTGCTACATCAACCAGGGCGAGACAGTCAGCCAGGGCATCGATGCCGAGGTCAGCGGCGAACTGGCGCCAGGCTGGCAGCTGATTGCCGGCTATACCTACAATCACAGCCGTGACAAGGACTCCAGTACTTCCAACTATCGCAACATCACCCCCAAACATCTGTTCAAGCTGTGGACCACCTATCAGTTGCCCGGGCGCTTGCACGACTGGAAAGTCGGTGGTGGCGCCATCGCTCAGAGCTCGAACTTCGTTAGCGGCACTACCTACGCGTACAACCCTGCATCCGGGCGTTTCGATGGTGATGAACAGGAATTCAAATTCATCCAGGCGGGCTATACGATCTGGAGCGGCAGCGTGGACTACAAGATCGATGAACATTGGTCGGCCACCTTCAATGCCAACAATCTCTTCGATAAGCGCTACTACCAGACCGTCGGCAATACCGATGCCGGCAACTTCTATGGAGAACCACGTAACTTCGCACTCACCATCCGTAGCAAGTTCTGACCTGTTCGCCTAGCAAGCAGGTGAGTGCTGCGAAGCGTTTTCCACCAACAGGATGCGCGATACCCAAAAGCACCGTAACAACCGCTGGATAAACATCGTGTGTCCAGCAGGCCACTCGTTCCAGTGCAGCTTATTGCTTCGATCGTCCCCTCGCTCTGTGCTCATTGTTCTACATACGCCTCGATGGGCACAGAGTTTGGGGATCGTCAAAACGCTTTCCACCCCTGCCTGCCCTCCTTGCCCATTCCCAACCGCCCATTCTCCCCCGTAGAATTGCGACGAATTCTTATTCGCAACCTCTACAGGAGGCGGGATGTCCACGCTGCTCCCCGACGCGGCCCGCCATGCCCAACTGGATACGCTCTACCGCGAGCATCACGGCTGGCTCAATGGCTGGTTGCGCCAGCGCCTGAACAATTCCGCCGATGCCGCCGACCTGGCCCAGGACACCTTCGTCCGCGTGCTGCTGGCGCGCACCGCCGGTGGCCTGCGCGAGCCGAGGCACTACCTGACGACCATCGCCCGCGGCCTGGTGATCGACCTCTACCGCCGCCGCTCGCTGGAACAGGCCTATCGCGACGCCCTGGCCAGCCTGCCGGAGGCGGTGCATCCGTCGCTGGAGGAACAGGCGATCCTGTTCGAGGCCCTGCTGGAGATCGACCGCCTGCTCGATGGGCTGGGCGCAAAGGTCCGGCAGACCTTCGTCCTCTCCCAGTGCGAGGGGCTGACCTACGCGCAGATCGCCGAACGCCTGGGCATCTCCCTGCGCACGGTGAACAACCACATGGCCAGGGCAATGGAGCACTGCTGCCTGGTGCTGGCCGGCCTATCATGAGCGATGCGCGGCAGCTCGGCGCGGCCGAGCGCGAGGCGATCCGGGCGGCGGCGCAGTGGTATGCGCGGCTGGCCGCGGAAACCGCCGGCGAGCGGGAGCGCCTCGCCTGGCAGCGCTGGCTGGAGGCCGACCCCGCCCACCGCGACGCCTGGCAGCGCATCGAGTCGGTGCGCCAGCAGATGGGCCAGGTACCCGGCCGGCTGGCCGCCAGCACCCTGACCGCCGCCGGCCATTCCCGCCGCCGCGTGCTGCTGGGCGCGGCGCTGCTGGTCTCGGCCAGCGGTGTCGCCGCCCTGGGCTGGCGCAGCGATGCGGGCCGGCGCCTGACGGCCGACTTCCGCACCTCGATCGGCGAACGCCGCCGCTTCACCCTGGCCGACGGCAGCCAGCTGCTGCTCGACACCGACAGCGCCGTGGACGCCCGTTTCGACGAGCGCCAGCGCCTGCTGCTGCTGCGTGGCGGCGAAGTGCTGGTGGAAACCGCGTCCGACCCCCTCGGCCGCCCGTTCAGCGTGGCCACCGCGCACGGCCGCGTGCGGGCCCTGGGCACACGCTTCACGGTGCGGATCGATGACCTTGGCAGCGAGGTGGCGGTGCTGGAGAAGGCCGTCGAGGTCGAGGCGCCCGGCATGGCCGCGCCCCTGCGGCTGGAGGCCGGCCAGCGCACGCGCTTCACCCGCGACGGCACGCAGCCGCCACGGGCCAACGATGCCTCCGTGGCCGCCTGGCAGCAGGGCAGCCTGATCGCCATCGACCGGCCGCTGGGCGAGCTGATCGATGAACTGGCGCGCTACCGCAGCGGCTGGCTGCGCTGCGATCCGCGCATCGCCGGTATCAAGGTGTCCGGCGCCTTCCCGCTGGATGACACGGAGCGTGCGCTGGACGCGCTGGAGAAGGGCTTCCCCGTGCGGGTGATCCGCCGCACGCGCTACTGGGTGACGGTGGTTCCGCGCACGACCTAGAGGGCCAGGGCCGCCAAGGTTGCACATGCCGTGCCGGCCTGAAGAAGCCGGTGCGCATGGCGCACCCTACGGAATGATCCGTGTTGCCATGATGCGGACACGCAAAAAATTTTCCGGCGCTTTGCACTTTCACTACCCCTGGTTCGGCTCTCGCTGCATCAGTGGCCCGCTTGGCCACCCACACAAGGGGGGAAACACCATGTCGCATCCATTCAACCGTCACCGCTTGGCGCGGCACCTGCAGGCCGCGCTGCTCGGCGTCGGCGCCCTGACCGCAGCGACGCTGCAGGCCGCCGAGCCGGTGTCGCCGGCCGCGGTCGAGGACGTCCGCCAGTACGACATCGCCGCCGGCCCGCTCGCCGAAGTGCTCGGCCGCTTCGCCAGCGCGGCGGGAGTAGCGCTGTCGTTCGACGCGGCGCAGACCGGCGGCCGCCGCTCCGATGGACTGCGCGGCGCCTACTCGGTCGACGCCGGCTTCGCCAGGCTGCTGGAGGGCAGCGGCCTGCGTGCGATCGATGCCGGCGGCAGCTACGTGCTGGAGAAGAGGGTCGATAGCGGCGATGCGCTGGAGCTGGGGGCGACCAGTATCAGTGCCGGCGGCCTGGGCAGCACCACCGAGGGAACCGGCAGCTACACCACGGGCTCGACCAGCACCGCGACCAAGCTGAACCTGTCGCTGCGCGAGACGCCGCAGTCGGTGACCGTGATTACTCGTCAGCGCATGGACGACCAGTCCATGAGAAGCCTGGACGATGTGGTCCAGGCCACCCCAGGTTTGCGGATGGCTGCAGCACGACCGGCGAACAGCGAATACTTTTCCCGTGGCTTCCCCATCGGCAACCTCATGTTCGATGGACTGCCCACCACCTACCACGCCGACTGGGTGGCTGCCGCCGACATGGCGCCCTATGACCGGGTCGAGGTGGTGCGAGGTGCTACCGGTCTGATGCAGGGAGCCGGCAACCCGTCTGCCGCGATCAACATGATTCGCAAGCGCCCGACTCAGGCCTTCCAGGGCAGCCTCACGGGCTCCGTGGGCAGTTGGGACAACTACCGGGGTGAACTCGACCTGAGCGGCCCGCTCGGCGCAAGCGACCGCGTGCGCGGACGCTTCGTCGGGGCCTACAGCGACAAGGACAGCTTTCAGGACTATGCCGGGCGCAGCCGCGATCTGTTCTACGGCATCACCGAAATCGACCTCACCGACGATACGACCCTGACGCTCGGGGCCTCCAACCAGGACGACAAGAACAACATCAACTGGGGTGGATTGCCGGTCAATCCGGATGGCAGCCATGTGGGCTTCTCGCGTGCCAAGACGGTGGGCTACGACTGGAGCTATCAGGATGTCTACAACACCACGGCGTTCGCCGAGCTGGACCAGCGTTTCGCCAATGATTGGCGCCTGCACCTGGGGGCGTCGAAGAGTTGGTCCGACTTCAAGATGACCGGTGCCGTGCTTGAGCACTACGCGACCTATCAGCAGCGTGTGTTCAACCAGCGCCGAGACTATGACCAGTCCACCTACGACATCTACGCCAGCGGCCCCTTCAGCCTGTTCGACCGTACTCACGAGCTGGTGCTTGGCGCCAGCAAGCGCGAGGTGGAGACTGCGGCCAACGGCAGCACCCTCTTCATTCCGGTCGCCGACATCTTCGATTTCGACCCCAGCGGCCTGCCCAAGCCCAATGTTCCCGACAGCTACAGCCTCAGCGAGCACGTCGAGCAGGAAGGTGCCTATCTGACCACACGCCTGAGCGTCGTCGACAGGCTGAAGATCATCCTCGGCGCGCGACTCGACTGGTACGACAACACGTCCGTCTACAACGCCATCAGCGACGGCTATTACACCGACAGTGACTACAAGGTGACCCGCAATGTCACCCGCTATGCCGGGGTGATCTACGACCTCGATGAGCGGCACTCGGTATACGCCAGTTACACCGACATCTTCATGCCGCAGAGCGAGACCGGCCGGGATCGCCAGATCATCCGCCCGATCGAGGGCAAGAACTACGAACTGGGCATAAAAGGCGAATACTTCGGCGGCGCCTTGAACGCCAGCGCCGCACTCTTCCAGATCGACCAGCAGAACCGCGCCGCCGAGCTGGACGACCAGACCGGCTGCGTCGACTTCACCTGCTACGGCGCTTCGGGCAAGGTGCGCGCCCAAGGCATCGATCTGGAACTGATGGGCGCCATCACACCCGACTGGCAGGTCGGCGCGGGCTACACCTTCTCCCAGACCAAGTACCGCAAGGATGCCAACAAGGCGAAGGAAGGCCGGCTGTTCGATACCGACCTGCCGCGCCATCTGTTCAAGCTCAACACCGTCTACACCTTGCCGGGCGAGCTGAGCCGCTGGCGCGTGGGGGCCAATCTGTACGGCCAGAGCAGCATCTTCAACAAGGGCTCGAACTCCACCTTCGGCGCCTACCATATCGAGCAGGACGCCTATCTGCTGGTGGGGCTGATGGCGGGCTTCAAGGTCAGCGAACACCTCGATACTCGCTTGAACGTCAACAACCTCTTCGACAAGAAGTACTACCAGGGGATTGCGAGCAATAGCACCTGGAGCCCGTACGACGTTTATGGCGAACCTCGCAACTTCGTCCTGTCGGCCAAGTACAGCTTCTGATGTGATTCGCGAAGGGGGCGGCGTGTACGCGCACCCGACCCCCTCCACCGCCCACCCCGGTTTCACTGGCGTGGGCGTTCCCCATTCCCAATCCCGCCGCCGCTCATTAGAATTGCGACAAATTCTTATTTGCATCGGTTTCTGGGGGAAGTGGAATGTCCATGGCGCTTGCCGATACGTCATCGCACGAAGGGCTGGACGCGCTCTACCGCGAGCACAACGGCTGGCTGCGTGGCTGGCTGCGCCAGCGCCTGAACAATTCCGCCGATGCCGCCGACCTGGCCCAGGACACCTTCGTCCGTGTGCTGCTGGCGCGTAGCGCCGAGGGCCTGCGCGAGCCGCGCCACTACCTGGCGACCGTGGCCCGGGGCCTGGTCATCGACCTGTACCGTCGCCGCTCGCTGGAGCAGGCCTACCTGGAGGTGCTGGCGACGCAGCCGGAGTGCCACGCGCCGTCCGCCGAGGTGCGCGCGGAAATCCTCGACAGCCTGCTGGCCATCGACCGCCTGCTCGACGGCCTGGGCGCGCGCACCCGCACCATCTTCCTCGCCGTGCAGCTCGACGGCCTGAGCTACGAGAAGGCCGCCGAGCGGACCGGCGTCTCCGTCACCACGGTGCGCAAGCACCTGGCCCGGGCGCTGATGCATTGCCTGCTGCTGGAAGGCGTGTGAAGACCGTCCTCAACGAGGCCGTCGCCTGGTACGTGCGCCTCAACGACAGCGCCGTCACCGAGCTGCAGCGCGCGCACTGGCGCCGCTGGCTGGAGGCCGACCCGAGGCACGCCCAGGCCTGGGCGCGGATCGAGCAGCTCGAACGCCGCTTCGAGCAGGCGCCGCGCGGGGTGACGTCGCGGACCCTGGAGAGCGCCCGCCGCGACCGGCGCGCCGCGATCAAGACCCTGGCGCTGCTGCTCAGCGTCGGTGCGGTCGGCTGGCAGGGCTACCGGGCATCGCCCTGGAGCGCCGACTACGCCACCCGGGTCGGCGAGCGCCGCCGCGTCACCCTGGCCGATGGCAGCCATCTGCACCTGGATACCGACACCCGGGTGGACGTGCGTTTCGACGCGGACCAGCGGCTGATCCGGCTGGGCCAGGGCGAGATCCTGGTGGAGACCGGCCGCGACAGCCGCCCGCTCGACGTGCAGACCGGGGAAGGCCGGATTCTCGCCCGGGACGGCCGTTTCGTGGTGCGGCGCAGCGACGGCCTCAGCCGCGTCACGGTGGAGACGGCGCGGGTTGAGGTGCGCCCGCTGCGGGCCGCCCTGCCGCCCGTGCCGGTGGCGGCGGGCCAGCGGCTGAGCTTCGCCGCCGACGCGGTGGGCGCCCCGCACGCCGCGCCGGTCGACGCCAGCGCCTGGACGCGCGGCATGCTGGTGGCCGTCGACTGGCGCCTGGAGGACTTCCTCGCCGAGCTGTCGCGCTACCGCCACGGCTACCTCGGCTGCGACCGGGAAATCGCCGGCCTGCGCCTGTCCGGCGCCTTCACCCTCGACGATACCGACGCCGTGCTGGCCAACCTCGAGGCGTCCCTGCCGGTGCAGGTGCGCCGCCGCACGCGCTACTGGGTACGCCTGGATCGCCGGGAGCCGGCCACGGGCGCCTGAGCCGGGCTTCGAGAATTTTTTCGGCGCGGGGGTTACAGATTTGCGTGCCTGGTTCGGCTCCACCCCGAACGCTCGAATCCCCCGCCCACAGGAGCCCCGAACAGCATGCCCCCACGCCCGTCGCACCTAGCCCGCCGCCTGCTTCCCTCCACACTCGCCCTCGGTCTGCTGGCGACCGTCGCTACCGGCGCCTGGGCCCAGGCGCTGCACTACGACATCTCCGCCGGCCCACTGGACAGCGCCATCAGCCGCTTCGCCGCCGCCAGCGGGGTGATGATCAGCTTCAGCGCCGAGGATGCCGCCGGCCTGCAGAGCGCCGGCCTGAGCGGCGAGTACGAGCTGGAGCAGGGCTTCGCCCGGCTGCTCCAGGGCAGCGGCCTGCAGGTGCAGCAGATCGGCGACAAGCGCTACGTGCTGGTCCGGGCGCCCCAGGGCGATGCCGTCGAGCTGGGCGCCACCAGCATCGACGCCGTCGGCCTCGGCAGCACCACCGAGGGCAGCGGCTCCTACACCACCGGCAGCATGCAGACGGCCACCCGGCTGTCACTGTCGATCCGCGAGACGCCCCAGGCGGTTACCGTGATGACCCGCCAGCGCATGGACGACCAGGCCATGACCAGCATCACCGACGTGGTGCAGAACACCCCCGGCCTGTTCCTCAGCCATGCCGACGGCCCCGGCCGGCCCTCGTTCAGCGCGCGCGGCTTCGACATCGACAACGTGATGTACGACGGCCTGCCGAGCAGCTACCAGGGCTGGGTGGTGGGCGTGCAGCCCAACCTGGCGATGTTCGACCGGGTGGAGGTGATCCGCGGCGCCACCGGCCTGGTCACCGGCAGCGGCAACCCCTCCGCCGCCATCAACCTGGTGCGCAAGCGCCCGACCCGCGAGGCCCAGGTCAGCCTCACCGGCGGCGCCGGGCGCTGGGACGACTACCGCGGCGAGATAGACGCCTCCAGCCCGCTCAACGCGAGCGGCACCCTGCGCGGCCGCGTGGTGGGCTCCTACCGCGACGCGCACAGCTTCCGCGACGAGGAACAGCACGACCACGGGCTGATCTACGCCATCGGCGAGGCCGACCTGGGCGACAGCACCACCCTGGCCGTCGGCTTCTCCCGCCAGGAGGACCAGACCAACCTGTTCTGGGGCGGCCTGCCGATCGGCATCGACGGCCGCCACATGGACCTGCCCCGCTCCACCTACCCCGGCACCGACTGGGAGAACAAGAAGCAGGAAGTGAACACCCTGTTCGGCGATCTGGAGCACCGCTTCGACAACGACTGGAAGCTGCGCCTGGCCGCCACGGGCTCCTGGCAGGACGGCCTGTTCTCCGGCACCTACGTGCGCCGCGACGCCGCGCTGGACCTGTACCACTCGGCCTACCAGGCACGCTACGACGAGGACCAGAACGCCCTCGACCTGTTCCTCGGTGGCCCGGTCGAGCTGTTCGGGCGCAGCCACGAGGTGGTGGCGGGCGTCAGCCGCCGCGAGTACGACAAGACCACCCACCAGTACCAGGGCGGCGGCCTGATCCCGTTCGGCGCGGCCAAGCCCGACTTCGTCCGCAGCGGCCGCTCGCAGGAAGTCATCACCCAGGAAGGCGCCTACCTGACCACCCGCCTGAGCCTGGCGGACCCGCTGACGCTGATCCTCGGCGGTCGCCTGGACTGGTACGAGTACGACAACCGCAGCGGCGAGGGCGACTACAAGGTGACCCGCAACGTCACCCGCTACACCGGCCTGGTCTACGACCTGGACGCGCACCACTCGCTGTACGCCAGCTACACCGACATCTTCCAGCCGCAGACGCAGAAGGACGTGTCGCTGAAGCTGATCGAGCCGATCGTCGGCAAGAACTACGAGGTCGGCATCAAGGGCGAGTATTTCGACGGCGCGCTGAACGCCAGCCTGGCGCTGTTCCAGATCGACCAGCAGAACCGCGCGGCCATCGATACTTCGGTGGGCATGGTCTGCGAAGGCAGCTTCTGCTACGTCGCCTCGGGCAAGGTGCGCAGCCAGGGCGTGGACATGGAACTGCAGGGCGCCCTGACCGAGGCCTGGCAGATCGGTGCGGGCTACACCTACACCCGCGCCCGCTACCGCCAGGACGCCGACGAGTCCCTGGAAGGCGAGCGTTTCGACAGCGATTCGCCCGAGCACCTGTTCAAGCTGACCACCCTCTACCGCCTCGGCGGCGAACTGGAGCGGTGGCGCGTGGGCGGCAGCGCCTACTGGCAGAGCCGCGTCTACAACGACGTGACCATCCCCGATGGCAGCTACCGCCTCGAACAGGGTGGCTATGCCCTCGTCGACCTGCTGCTCGGCTATCGCGCCACCGAGCAGCTCGACCTGCAGCTGAACGTCAACAACGTCTTCGACCGCCGCTACTACTCGGGCATCGGCTACGACCTCTACTGGGGCTCGACCGATACCTACGGCACGCCGCGCAGCTACCTGCTGACGGCGAAGTACGACTTCTGACCGTCAGGAGCGCCGCTCGATACGGTGACCCACGCCGGAGGTGGAGATCGCCGGCTCCTCGCCGGACCAGTCGAGCTGATGGTCCGCGCCGTTGATCTCCATCTCGACGGCGCTCTCCAGCTTCAGCTGCAGCACCTGCTCGGCGCCGTCGACCTGGACCCGGGCCGGTGGCGTGGCGGCCTTGATGGTGGCCTCGACGCGGTTGTCGCTGGTGTCGACCACCAGCCCGCCGACATGGCCCTTGGCGACTACCTGGTTGTCGATGCCGGAGACGCCGAGGTTCTCCGCGCTGTCCAGGGTCACCCGGTGCTGCGAGCCGTAGACGCTGACCGCGCCGCAGTCGCCCGTCAGCCGGATGTGGTTGCCGTTGCCGGTGATGTTCACGTCGTGGCCGTTGCAGGGCACGTCCCGCGAGATGCCGACGCCGTCCAGTTCCAGCGGCTCGGCGGCGTGGGCAGCGGCGATGTTGAGGGTGGCCAGCAGGCCGATACGGACCATGTGCTTGTGCATGGGAGCGTCCTTATCCAGCGATGAGGGTGCCCGGCGCACCGCAGCGAAGCGGCAACCGGGTGCTGGTGTGACTGGACGTGCCGGGGAAAATTCGTCCCCGGCCGATGCGGAGTCGTCGCTTTGCGACGGAGACCTCAGTCCGGCCGGCCGCCGCGCAGCTCCGCGCCGAGCCATCGCGCCAGGCGCTCGGCGCGCGCGTTGCGACCGCGCCCGGGCACCCACAGGGCCAGGCGCGCGGGCGTCTCGACGAACCCCCAGGGCGCGATCAGGCGGCCGGCCTCCAGGTCGTCCGCCACCAGCTGCTGCGGCGCGATGGCCACGCCGAGGCCGGCGGCGGCGGCTTCCAGCAGGTAGTAGAGGTGCTCGAAGCCCTGACCGTGGCGCAGCAGACGCGGGTCCAGGCCCTGGGCCTGCGCCCACTGCGGCCAGGCCTGGGGCCGCGACGCGGTGTGCAGCAGCGGTTCGCCGAGCAGCGCGGCGACGGGCCGCCCGGCCAGCTCGGCGAAACGGGCGTAGCGTGGGCTGAGCACCGGCCCGATGCATTCCGCGTCGAGTTCGTGGACCTGCATGTCCGCCGGCCAGGGCGGCGTGGCGAAGCACAGGGTGGCGTCCACGCCGGGCCGGCGCGGGTCCAGCTCGCCCTCGCTGGACGACAGTTGCAGGCGCAGCTCCGGCAGCTCGCGGTTGAGCCGGTCCAGGCGCGGGATGAACCAGCGCGCCAGCAGGCTGCCCGGGCAGCCGAGGACGAAGGGCGCGTCGTCCTGGCGCTGGCGCAGCTCGCCGCAGGCCGTGCGCAGGCGCTCGAAGGCATCGGAGGCGGCGTCCCGCAGGCGCACGCCGGCATCGGTGAGTTTCACGCCGCGGCCGTCCTTGTCGAACAGGCTCAGGCCCAGCTGTTCCTCCAGCACCCGGATCTGCCGACTCACCGCACCGTGGGTCACATGCAGCTCGGCCGCCGCCTGGCTGATGCTCTGCAGGCGGGCGGCGGCCTCGAAGGCGCGCAGGGCGTTCAGCGGAGGGAGTTCGCGGCTCATGGATTGGTGAGTTTTCCTGACGTGTCAGGGCAATCTAATCGCTTTTCCCCGGCCCGGCCAGGGGTAGAATGGCGGCCATGTCCTTCTCCCGCCGGGAGAAGGTGGCCGCAGGCCGGATGAGGGTGCCACCCTGCCGAGCCGACCCTCACCCCCGGCCCCTCTCCCAACGGGAGAGGGGAGCAAAGCAGGAGCCCAGTCATGACTTCACTACGCACCGGCCCGGACAGCACCGGCCTGTTCGGCGCCTTCGGCGGACAATACGTCGCCGAAACCCTGATGCCGCTGATCCATGACCTCGCCGCCGAATACGAGAAGGCCAAGGCCGACCCGGAATTCGCCAGGGAACTGGCCTACTTCCAGCGCGACTACGTCGGCCGGCCGAGCCCGCTGTACTTCGCCGAGCGCCTGACCGAGCACTGCGGCGGCGCGAAGATCTACCTCAAGCGCGAGGAGCTGAACCACACCGGCGCGCACAAGATCAACAACTGCATCGGCCAGATCCTGCTGGCCAAGCGCATGGGCAAGAAGCGCATCATCGCCGAGACCGGCGCCGGCATGCACGGCGTGGCCACCGCCACCGTGGCCGCGCGCTTCGGCATGGAATGCGTGATCTTCATGGGCACCACCGACATCGATCGGCAGCAGGCCAACGTGTTCCGCATGAAGCTGCTGGGCGCCACCGTGATCCCGGTCACCGCCGGCACCGGCACCCTCAAGGACGCGATGAACGAGGCGCTGCGCGACTGGGTGACCAACGTCCACAACACCTTCTACCTGATCGGCACCGTGGCCGGCCCGCACCCGTACCCGGCCATGGTCCGCGACTTCCAGGCGGTGATCGGCAAGGAAACCCGCGAGCAACTGCAGGAGAAGGAAGGCCGCCTGCCCGATTCCCTGGTCGCCTGCATCGGCGGCGGCTCCAACGCCATGGGCCTGTTCCACCCGTTCCTCGACGACCAGAGCGTGAAGATCGTCGGCGTGGAAGCCGCCGGCCACGGCATCGAGACCGGCAAGCACGCGGCCAGCCTCAACGGCGGCGTGCCCGGCGTGCTGCACGGCAACCGCACCTTCCTGCTGCAGGACGACGACGGCCAGATCATCGACGCCCACTCCATCTCCGCCGGCCTCGACTACCCGGGCATCGGCCCCGAGCACGCCTGGCTGCACGACATCGGCCGCGTCGAGTACTGCTCGATCACCGACGACGAGGCCCTGGCCGCCTTCCACCAGTGCTGCCGTCTGGAGGGCATCATCCCGGCGCTGGAAAGCTCCCACGCCCTGGCCGAAGCCTTCAAGCGCGCGCCCACCCTGTCCAAGGACCACCTCATGGTGATCAACCTTTCCGGCCGCGGCGACAAGGACATGCAGACCGTCATGCACCACCTCGATCTGTCCAAATCGGAGAACAACTGATGAGCCGTTTGCAGAGCCGATTTGCCGAGCTGAAGCAACAGAACCGCGCCGCCCTGGTCACCTTCGTCACCGGCGGCGACCCGGACTACGACACCTCGCTGGCCATCCTCAAGGGCCTGCCCTCCGCCGGCGCCGACGTGATCGAGCTGGGCATGCCCTTCACCGACCCGATGGCCGACGGCCCGGCCATCCAGCTGGCCAACATCCGCGCCCTGGCCGGCAAGCAGACCCTGGCCAAGACCCTGCAGATGGTTCGCGAATTCCGCGCAGGCGAGCAGAACACCCCGCTGGTGCTGATGGGCTACTTCAACCCCATCCACTATTACGGCGTGGACCGCTTCATCGCCGATGCCAAGGAAGCCGGCGTGGACGGCCTGATCGTGGTCGACCTGCCGCCGGAACATAACCCGGACCTGTGCGAGCCGGCCCAGGCCGCCGGCATCGACTTCATCCGCCTGACCACCCCGACCACCGACGACAAGCGCCTGCCGACCGTGCTCGCCGGCAGCTCGGGCTTCGTCTACTACGTCTCGGTGGCCGGCGTGACCGGCGCCGGCTCCGCCACCCTGGACCATGTGGAAGAGGCCCACGCGCGCCTGCGCCGCCACACCGACCTGCCGGTGTGCATCGGCTTCGGCATCCGCACCCCGGAGCACGCCGCCGACGTGGCGCGCCGCGCCGAGGGCGTGGTGGTGGGCTCGGCCCTGGTCGACCAGATCGCCAAGGCGTCCACGCCGAAGCAGGCCGTCGAAGGCGTGCTCAACCTCTGCGCCCAACTGGCCGAAGGCGTGCGCGGCGCCCGCCGCTGAGGCCGCTGTTTCGCGCAGCCCCGGCGGCTGCGCGAATTCCTCCAAAACTTTCTCCAGCGCTGCCGGTCGCAAGTCAGGCGCGGGCTATACTGGCTCGAAGCCATTGCGGCCCTGGTGATCCAGGCCTGTCATCACGATCCCGTAGGTGCATGGATGCCTTCTTCGTTGCCCGGTCATGGACGTATGCGCAAGAGAGCCGGTATGCGCGAGACCGGGCGCTCGCTCGCCGGCCTGTTCCTGCTGACCGTCGTCCTGACCCTGTTCGGGGTGTTGACGCGGGGCGTCGAGACCCTCTCCCTGTTCTGGCCGGTCAACGCCATCCTGCTCGGGCTGCTGCTGCGCCGGCCGCGGCTGACCCGTCCGGCGGGCTGGGCGGTGCTCTACGCGGGCATGGTTCTCACCGACCTGGCCATGGGCACCGCGTGGCCGGCCGCGCTCTGGCTGAACTTCTGCAACATGGGGCTGATCGGCAGCGGCTGGCTGATCCTGCGGCGGGAGAAGCCGGCGCGCCTGCGCCTCCGGCAGCATGAGGGGCTGCTCTCGCTGTTCGCCGCCAGCAGCGTGGGCGCCGCCGTCGCCGCCACCCTCGCCTGCCTGCCGGCGGACGATCCGCACGAACTCTGGCTGTCCTGGTTCTGCGAGCAGTTCTCCACCACCCTGCTGCTGTTGCCGGTGATGCTGACCGCCCCCCTGCACCTGAAGCGCGGCTGGAGCCGCCCACGCCTGCCCGAGCCGCGGCAGGTGGCGCCGCTGGTCGGCCTGCTGCTGGCGTTGCTGGCCATGGTGGTCATCGGCGGACCGGGCGGCATCGTCTTCCCGGTGCTGCCGATGCTGTGGTGCGCCATGCGTTTCCGCCTGTTCACGGTCGCCATGCTGGGGCTGTTCATCGCCATGCTGGAAATCGTGCTGGTGGCCAGCTACCCCGCCTATTTCGGCGTGTCGGCCGGCGCCACGGGGATCGATACCCTGAACTCGGCGCGCCTGGGCATCGCCGTGCTGGCGCTGGGGCCGCTGATGGTGGCGTCGGCCAGCACCGTGAGCCGCCGCCTGCTGCTGCGCCTGCTCTACCGCAGCGACCGCGACTTCCTGACGGGCATGCTGAACCGCAGCGCCTTCTCGCGGCGCACCGAGGGCCTGCTGGAGCGCCGTCGGCAGCAGGAGGTGCAACACGTGGCCGTGCTGATGCTCGACCTCGACCACTTCAAGTCGATCAACGACCACCATGGCCACGCCACCGGCGACCGGGTGCTGCGCCGGGTCGCCGAACTGCTGCGCCAGCAGCTCCGCCAGGAGGACCTGCTGTGCCGCCTGGGCGGCGAGGAGTTCACCGCGCTGCTGCCCGGCATCTCCATGGACGAGGCCTCGCACATCGCGGAGCGGCTGCGCGGCCAGGTCGAGCAACTGCAGCTGACCACCCAGCACGACGAGCCGCTGCGCGTGACCATCAGCATCGGGGTCGGCCAGCTGGGCGACAGCGCCGACGAACTGGCCCTCGAACACGCCCTGGCCCGTGCCGACGAGGCGCTCTACCGGGCCAAGGCCCAGGGCCGCAACCGGGTGGCGCTGGCGGGCTAGGTTTCCGGCCATCGCCGCTGACCTACCGCCCGGATGCCTGGCCCTTTGCCGTGTGCGTGCCCGATGGCCACTATCGCGCCATGTCTTCCTCGCTCAACAAGGTCTTCGGCCAGGCACTCGACGGCGCCCTCGCGGCGGCCGGCGCCAGCGCGTTCGCTCGGGTCGCGCCGGGCGGCGGCCCCATGCTACGCCGCTACTTCGCCCGGGACGGGCAGCGGCAGATGGAGATCGCGGTCTACCGCGACAAATGGTGGAGCGCCGAAGGCGGCACCCTGCACGCCGACGCCTACTGCCTCGTGGACGACTACCAGCAGGCCCTCGGCGGCGTCGCCCAGGACTGGCTCAAACCCGACTACGCGCAGCCGCTGCACCACTTCCAACTGGTCTTCGACGACCAGGCCCGGCGCTTCTCCATGGCCCTGGGCAGCCCTGCCGACGCCGCCGCGCTGGCCGATGCCTGGCAGGCCTGGCTGAAGCAGGAGGCACTGCCTTGGCTGGAGCGTCTGGGCACGGCCGACGGCGTATTGGACTGGCTGACACGCCGCGGCCTGCACGCCCAGCGTGCGCGTTACCTGCTGCACCTGGGCCGCCCGGAGCAGGCCGTCGGCGCCGTGCGCGACTACCTGCGCACACTGCCGCGCAATATCGAGCAGCCGCTGCGACAGCTGCGTGAGGCCGGCCTGCTGAGCGAACAAAATGAGGCGCTCCTGTTGCGCGCCAGCCTGCAGCACGAGGACCGCTACCGGGAGGCGGTCGAACGTTGGCTGAGCGAAGGCTGAAGGTACCGTCCACCGGAAGCTGACATCACCCCCTGCAACGCCTGACTCATCGAGCGGTACGGCCTTCCGCTGCTACGGCGAGGCGAGCACCCGCAGGCGCACCTGCTGTATCCACTCGCCGGTGTCGCGCTGGAAGTCCAGCATGTGCGGCGAGGCCAGGTGCGCCTGCCGGTGCTTCAGGCTCTGCCATTGCTCCAGCACCACCAGGCCGTCGCCGTCCTGCTGCTGCTCGGGCAGGCCGGCGGCCACGTCGACCAGCGGGCGGTAGGCCAGGCAGCCCACCTCCGCCTGCACCCGCGCCTGGTTGGCCAGCACGGCGTCGAGCACCTGCTGGCGCCGGCCCGGCTGGCAGGCGATTTCCACCACGACATCGATCATCCTGCTTCCTCCTGTGCCCGCGAGCGCGTGGGCGATACCTGTTCGGACAGCTCACCTCGGCGTTCGTCCGGTCCGCGTTCGGCGGCGCGGGTGGGCATTTGCGGCGGATCGCGCCAGACTTCACCGGCGATAGTTGCCGTGGAGTCACGAATGAAGACGACCCTGGACGAGCTGCAGGCCTTCACCCGGGTGGTGGACGGCGGCTCCATCACCGCCGCCGCCGAGCAGCTCGGGCAGACCGCCTCGGGCATCAGCCGGGCACTGGGCCGCCTGGAAGACAAGCTCGAAGTCACCCTGCTGCGCCGCACCACCCGGCGCCTGGAGCTGACCGAGGAAGGCGCGGCCTTTCTCGCCCAGGCCCGGCGCATCCTCGCCGCGGTGGAGGACGCCGAGGAGCAGATGGCCCTGCGCCGCCAGGTGCCGGCCGGGCGCCTGCGGGTCAACGCCGCCTCGCCCTTCATGCTGCATGTGCTGGTGCCGCTGGTGGCGGACTTCCGCGCGTGCTTTCCGCAGATCGAGCTGGAGCTGAACAGCAACGACCAGATCATCGACCTGCTGGAGCAGCGCACCGACCTGGCCATCCGCATCGGCCCGCTGCGCGACTCCAGCCTGCACGCGCGGCCGCTCGGCGCCAGCCGCATCCGCGTGCTGGCCAGCCCGGCCTACCTGGCCGCGCGCGGCACGCCGGCGAGCCCGGCGGACCTGGGCGGCCATGACCTGCTCGGCTTCACCCAGCCGGAGAGCCTCAACACCTGGCCGCTGCGCCACCTGCATGGCGATGGACTGGTCGTCGCGCCGACGCTCAAGGCCTCCAGCGGCGAGACCCTGCGCCAGCTCGCGCTGGCCGGCGCCGGGCTGGTCTGCCTGTCGGACTTCATGACCGACCGCGACCGCGCGGACGGCGCGCTGGTGGAAGTGCTGGCCGAGCACAACGTCGATACCCGCCAGCCGATCAACGCCGTGTACTACCGCAACACCGCGCTGTCGGCGCGGATCGCCTGCTTTCTCGACTACCTGAGCGAACGCCTGGCCGGACAGGGCTGGGTGCGGGGCTGATCCGAGGAATCGGCTAAAGGGGCCCATGCGGAAAGGGTCGGCAGGAATTCCGTCATTCCCGCGCAGGCGGGAATCCATGTGCAACACGCCGCGTCCCTGGGCTCCCGCCTGCGCGGGGGCGACGTGGGGGTGTACAGATTTTCTGGGCGCCGACCGCCTGGCCTTGGCCAAATGAAATTAATTGTGTATTTTTTCATGAAATTACAAATCAAGAATTTCATGAGGCCGCCATGTTCAAGCAATCCGCCCAGCACATCGGAACCTACTACGCCGGCACCTATGGCCAGATTCCCCTGCGCCCGCGCCTGCAGGAGCGGACCGACTGCGACGTGCTGATCGTCGGCGGCGGTTTCAGCTGCCTGCACACCGGGCTGCGCCTGGCGCTCGCCGGCAAAAAGGTGGTGATCCTCGAAGCCAGCCGCATCGCCTGGGCAGCTTCCGGGCGCAACGGCGGCCAGGCCCTGCCGGGCTGGTCCTGCGACATGCCGCCGCTGGAAAAGGCCCTGGGCCTCGAACGCGCCCGCCGGCTGTGGGACAGCATGATCTGGGCCGCCGAGGAAATGCGCGAACTGCCCGAGCGTCATCGCTTCGACATCGACTACCGCACCGGCGCTCTCTACACCGCCGTGCTGCCGCGCCGGGTGCGGCAACTGCAGGAAAGCCTGGACGAGGCTGAGCGCAAGTACGGCTACCAGCGGCTGAGCTTCATCCCCAGGGAGGAACTGCCGGAATGGATCGCCAGCCCGCGCTACCTGGCCGCGCTGCACGATTCCGGCGCCGCCCACCTCAATCCGCTGAAGCTGGCCCAGGGCCTGGCGGGTGCCATCGAGGCCGCCGGCGGCCGGATCTTCGAGCAGACCCGGGCGCTCGACTACCGCGAGACCGATGCCGGCTTCGTTGCCCGCACCGAACAGGGCGAGGTCCGCAGCGACGTGCTGGTGCTGGCCTGCAACGCCTACATCGACCGCCTCGACCCGGAGCTGTCCCGGCGCCTGCTGCCAGTCGGCTCCTACCAAGTCGCCACCGCGCCGCTGGAGCCGGAACTGGCGCGCTCGCTGTTCCCGCGCGGCACCTGCGCCATCGACAACCAGTTCGTGCCGGACTACTTCCGCGTCACCCCGGACAACCGCCTGCTGTTCGGCGGCGGCTGCACCTATCTGGGCGGCATCCCGGCGGACGTGCCGGCGGCCACCCGGCCCTACCTCGAACGGGTCTTCCCGCAGCTGCGCGGGGTGCAGATCGACTACGGCTGGGGCGGCCACATCGACTGCACCATGCACCGCACGCCGGACGTCGGCCGCCAGGGCCACAAGTTCTGGCTGCAGGGCTTCTCCGGCCACGGCATCCTGCCGACCCTGGCCGCCGCCCGCGCGGTGAGCGACGCGATTCTCGGCGACGAACAGCTGCTCGGCCTGTACCAGGGGCTGAGCAACCCGCGCTTCCCCGGCGGCGACCTGCTGGCCGCGCCGATCGAGGCCGTGGGCAAGGCCTGGTACCGTCTGCGCGATGTGATCTGAACTCAACCGGATACGGAATCGGCATGGACAAGCAGGAAGAAATCGAAGGCCTCGCGATCCTGGTGCGCGACCTGCGCAAGCACAAGAACCTCACCCTCAACGAACTGGCCGAGCGCATCGGCCGCTCGGTGGGCTTCCTGTCCCAGGTCGAGCGCGGCCTGTCGCGCCCGACGGTGGCCGACCTCACCGCCATCAGCGAGGCGCTGGGCGTGCCCACCACCTACTTCTACAACCCGGGCCACCCGCGCGCGGTGCGCTGGGTGACCCGCCCCGACGAGCGCCGCACCCTGTACTACGCCGGCGGCATCACCGACGTGCTGGCCTCGCCGGGCATGTCCGGCGGCTTCGCCATGCTGGAAAGTTTTCTCGAGCCCGGCGCCACCAGTGGCGAAGGCCATCTCGACGACAGTTCCGAACAGGGCGGCTTCGTCTTGGAGGGCGAGCTGACCGTGTGGTACGGCGATGACGCCGAGCCGGTCACCCTCGGCCCGCGCGACAGCTTCCAGCTGCCGCCCCACGCCAAGTTCCGCTACGCCAACCTCACCGATTTCCCTACACGAGTACTCTGGGTCTTCACCTGAAATGCGGCCAGAACCTGCTGCGCTCGGCCATGCTGCGTTGAAAGCTGGCCTTCGCTCGCGACGGTTTGATCCGCATTTGACGGGTACCGATGAAAACAAGGACAAGAACATGATCTCGCCATTTCCCGACCTGCTCAGCGAAGTCCGCGCCTTCCGTGCCGCCCATCCCGAGGTGCGCTACGTCGACCTGATCTGCCTGGACCTGCCCGGGCACTTCTACGGCAAGCGCTACCCCCTCGACATGCTGGAGAAGGTCGCCGCCGGCGGCCCGCTCAAGCTGCCGCAGAACTGCGTGCTGCTCGGCGCCCAGGGCGGCCTGCACCCGATCGGCGACTACTGCTTCAACGATGGCGACCCGGACGCGCCGCGCCGGCTGATCCCCGGCACCCTCAAGCCGGTGCGCTGGGAGAACCAGCCGTTGGGCCAGATGCTGATCAGCTCCGACGGTACCGAGGCGCCCATCGAGTTCGAGCCGCGCGAGGTGCTGGCCCGCGTGCTGCGGCGCCTGCAGGCGCGGGGCATCCGTCCGGTGGTGGCGTTCGAGCTGGAGTTCTACCTGTTCGACCGCAAGCTGGAAAACGGCCTGCCGCGCTTCCCCCGCGACCCGCTGACCGACGACGAGGACGACCAGCCGAACATGCACATCGAGCGCCTGTCGCGCTTCTCCGACGTGCTCCACGGCATGGTCGAGGCGGCCCAGGAACAGGGCGTGGACGCCAACGTGATCACCGCCGAGATCGGCCCCGGCCAGTTCGAGATCAACTTCGCCCACTGCGACGACGGCCTGCGCGCCGCCGACCAGGCCGCCCTGTTCTGCCGCAGCACCCGCGGCGTGGCGATGCAGCACGGCTACCGCGCCAGCTTCATGAGCAAGCCCTACCTGGACGCCCCGGGCAGCGGCATGCACGTGCACGTCAGCCTGTACGACGAGACGGGCCGCAACCTGCTCGACGGCGACGGCCAGCGCCCGCTGCGCAACGCCGTGGCCGGCTGCCTGGAGCTGCTGCCGCACTGCATGCCGATCTTCGCCGCCAACCTCAACGCCTACCGCCGCTACGGCTCCCGGGTGAACGCGGCGAGCCAGGCCAGCTGGGGCTTCGAGGACCGCGACGCGTGCATCCGCATCCCCGAGTCGGACGGCCGCAACCTGCGCATCGAACACCGCCTGGCCGGCGCCGACGCCAACCCCTACCTGGTGCTGGCGGCCATCCTCAGCGGCATGGAGCACGGCCTGGACCAGGCGCTGGAGCCGATCCCCTCGCTGAACGAGGACCGCGCCAGCGGCGTGGCCTTCCCCAAGGACATGCTCACCGCGGTGGCGGCCATGGAGTCCCACCCGGTGGTGAAGGACAAGCTGGGCGCCGAGTTCGTGTTCGTCTACTGCGAGAACAAGCGCCACGACCACCTGGACTTCATGAACGAGGTCAGCGCGCGGGAGTACCGCTGGTTCCTGTGACCCGGCGCCCCGGTTGTACACTGGTCGCCTCGCCGGGGCGCCTATTGCTCGTTATTTGACCTTCATCACGTTTTTCGACCTGGCAGCGCAAAATCACCCACTAGACTGCGTGGTAATTGACCAGGGCAAACCTGTGCGAAAGCCAGGGACGCAAAGCCACCGATCTAACGTCTGCAAAGACCATGACCGCGGGGTTGCCAAGCGAGGCGTCGTTCGACGCCCGTTCTGCCATACCTCGCCCGATTGTCTCTTCCGCACGCCACGTCCGGCCCCTGATCAAGCCTGATGCATGGACCGCCCGTAGGGCCTGCTGCGTGGAGAGGTATCGGTGATGAGTCAGCCAGTCGAGAGTCTGTACACCTACGGCTTCGCGCACATGAGCCTGCGCGATCAGGTCGTGTTCAAGTCCATCGTCGGCCTGCTCGGTGGACGCACCCGGGCCCGCTGGCAGCATGTGGAACAGGGCCCGGCGGACCTGCTGGTGGAAGGTGAGGAAGACCTCGGCGCCCCCTCGACCCGCATCGCCCCCTCGCAACTGCTCCTGCATGTCGGCGGCCACCCCACCAGCGAGTGCCTGCAGGTGCACTGGCCCCTGCGTGCCAGCGAAGTGTTCGAGTGCCTGCAGCAGGCGGCGGCGCGCATCGGCCAGCGCCGCGCCCCTGCGGACATGCCCCTGCGCCTGACGCGCTGGCCGACGACCGAACACCTGCGCGGCGATGCGCGCTTCATCCGCCTGGCCACGCTGCTCCTGGGGCGCAGCATGAGCCTGCAGGAACTCGTCGCCCGCTCGGGCGTGGAGCCGGGCACCTGCGAGGCCTTCGTCGCCGCCCTGGCCGGCGCCGACCTGCTGCGCGAGGAGCAGGCTGCCGCCGCGCCCGTGGCCGCGACAACGCCTCTGCCGGGCCTGTTCGCCCGTATCCGTCGTCACCTGGGACTGCACGAGACGGAGCAGAAGCGCGCATGAAGGAGCACAAGATTCTCTTCACCGGCACCATGGGTGCCGGCAAGACCACGGCCATCGCCGCGATCAGCGACATCGCGCCGGTCAGCACCGACGTGCAGAACAACGACCCCGAGCTGGACAAGGCGCGCACCACCGTCGGCCTCGACTACGGCGAGCTGCGCCTGGGCGACGACGAGCGCCTGCGCCTGTACGGCACCCCGGGGCAGGAGCGCTTCGCCTTCATGTGGAAGATCCTCGCCAAGGGCGCCCTCGGCCTGGTGATCCTGATCGACAACACCCGCCCCGCGCCGCTGACGGACCTGAGCACCTATCTGGAGAACTTCGCCGAGCTGATCGCCGCGAGCGCCTGCGTGATCGGCGTCGGCCGCCTGGACACCTGCCCGCAACCCGCGCTCGACGACTACGCCGGCTTTCTCGAACAGCGGGCGCTGTGCTGCCCGGTGGTGGCCGTGGACGTACGCGAGGCGGAGCAGGTGCGCATGCTGCTGGACCTGCTCCTGCTGCAACTCGAATGCCGAGAATACCTGGGAGAGTGAGTGCCGATGGACAAGATGCTGCCGGCCATGCCGGAAAGCCTGCGCCACGATGGCGAGCAGGCGCTGGACGAACTGATGACCGCCCTGGGCGGCCTGAACGCGGCGGTGATCGCCACCAGCGACGGCTTCGAGGTCGCCGCCCGAGCACGCTTCGGCCTGGAGGTGACCAAGCTGGCCGCCATGGCCTGCTCGCTCTCGGCGCTTGGCGCCATGGCCGGCGAGGAAAGCTCGGTGGGCCTTCAGCAGAGCCTGATCATCGAGGCCAGCGAGGGCTACGTCGTGATCATCGATGTGCCGCACCCACGCTTTCCGATGATCCTCAACCTGGTGGCCGAGCGCGAGGAAACGCTCGGCCAGCTGATCTATCAGGCCAAGCGCATGGCAACCCGGCTGGCCGCCTGCAGCTGAACGGATTTTCGCGTCCCGGTGGTCTGCGCAGCCACGGGCGTCATACACCGCGCGCACTGAGGGAGTAATAGAGATGGCCGCAATTCAACAATCGCTGGAAGAACTGCTGACCCTGGATGGTGCCATGGCGTCGGCCCTGGTGGACGCCAACAGCGGCATGCTGATGGGGCAGGCGGGGGCGGGCGTGGATCTGGAGCTGGCCGCGGCGGGCAATACCGAGGTCGTACGCGCCAAGATCAAGACCATGAAATCCCTGGACCTGAACGACGTGATCGAGGACATGCTGATCACGCTGGGCAAGCAGTACCACATCATCCGCCCGATCGTGAAACACGAGGGCGTCTTCCTCTACTACGTGCTGGACAAGGTCAAGGCCAACCTGGCCCTGGCCCGGCGCAAGCTGCAGGACGTGGAGAGCAAGCTGGCGATCTGAGCCTGCGCTCCCCGCGCAGAAAAAAGCCCGGCTCCAGGCCGGGCTCTCTGTGCAACGCAGTCACTGCGCACCGGCACGGGTTTGTGTGCGGGGTTGCACTCTTGGCTGGGCGCGAGACAACTGCGGCAATGGAACGCTTAGACTTCGCGCTCGGCCGCAATCATGCTGTGCCGCCAATCCTTCTCGAGAGTAATGCTGGATGCTATCCACTCTTCTGCGCCGTTGGCCGCATGGAGCCCTGCTGGCCTTGTTGTTCGTGGTTTCGCTGGCTACGCGCTTTGCGTTCTTCGGCTATCCCGACTCGGCGGTGATCGACGAGGTCTATTTCGCTCAGTATCTGTCGGCCTATTTCACCGGGGAGTTCTATTTCGATACCCATCCGCCGCTGGGGCGCCTGCTGGTGGCGGGGTTCGTCGGCCTGTTCGATTTCCAGCCGGTGGCCTTGTCGACGCCCTGGAACATCCAGTACCAGGGCCATGACTACCTGCTGCTGCGCTTTCTCCCCGGCCTGGTCGGCAGCCTGCTGCCGCTGCTGGGCTATGGACTGGCCTGGAAGCTGTTCAGCCGGCGACGCCTGGCGCTGCTCTGCGCCGGCCTGCTGATCCTCGACAACGCGTTGCTGGTGCAGTCGCGCTTCCTGTTCTTCGACGTGTTCCTGCTCGCCGCCGGTTTCGCATCGCTGCTGTGCTACCTGTACTACCGCGAGTCGCGTCGCCCGGGCTGGTTGCTGGCGAGCGGGCTTCTGGCCGGCGCGGCGGTATCGGTCAAATGGGTGGCACTGACCTTCGTGGTGCTGCCGATCCTGCTCGACTACCTCGCCTTCATGCTGGGCGAGCGTCGCTTGCGGGACGTGGCGAAGACCGCCCTGTTCATGCTGGCGGGGGCTTCGCTGGTCTACCTGCTGACCTTCGCCGTGCATCTGCAGCTATTGCCGGGTGCCGGCAACAGCGCCGGTTACGTATCCGCCGAGTTTCAGAAGACGCTGGAGGGTTCACCCTACGCCGGGCGCGAGGACATCCAGCCGTTGTCCTGGATGGGGCGCTTCCTGGAGCTGAACAAGGTGATGTTCGAGGCCAACCAGCGCATGAGCGATCACCCCTATGCCAGCCGCTGGTATCAGTGGCCGCTCAACGAGAAGCCCCTGGGATACTGGCGCCAGGGCAATCTCGACATCGTCCTGGCCGGCAACGACCTGTTGTGGTGGAGCGCCTCGCTGGCCATGGCCGGGCTGGCGCTGGCGATCCTGCTGCGACCGACGCTGTGGCGCGATCGGCGCTGGCCGCCGTTGTTGCTCGGCTATCTGATCAACTGGCTGCCGTTCATGCTGATTGGCCGGGTGATGTTCATCCACCATTACCTGTCGGCACTGATTTTCAGCGTGCTGGCACTGTGCGGCCTGTTCCTCTGCTGGCCGCGCCTGGAGCGCCATGCCCTGTGGCTGCTGCTGCCGATGGCGGCGGGTTTCCTCTGGCAGGCGCCACTCAGCTACGGGTTGGCGCCCTGGTAATCGGCCCCACGGCACCGGAGCGCATCACTGCGCCGCCTGCATGCTCCTGGCGCGCTCGGCCTGCTTGTGCTGCTTGTAGGCCAGCGCCGCCGGGGCGACCTTGGTGACCTGGCCGGTTTCCAGCCAGCGCTTGAGGCGGTTGGCGTCGGCCATGTGGGTGTACTTGCCGAAGGCGTCCAGCACCACGAAGGCCACCGGCTTGCCGGCCATCTGGGTGCGCATCACCAGGCAGTGGCCGGCGGCGTTGGTGAAGCCGGTCTTGGTCAACTGGATGCTCCAGTTGTCCTTGTGCACCAGGCTGTTGGTATTGCGGAAGCCCAGGCTGTAGCGCGGCTTGGCGAACTGCTGGACGTGCTCGCGGGTGCTGCTGAACTGGCCGATCAGTGGGTACTGGCCGGAGGCCTTGACCAGCTTCACCAGGTCGTTGGCGGTGGAGACGTTCTTCTCCGACAGGCCGGTCGGCTCGCGGTAGCGGGTGTGGGTCATGCCCAGGGCGCGGGCCTTGGCATTCATCGCCGCGACGAACGCCGGCACGCCGCCCGGGTAGTGGTGGGCCAGGCTGGCGGCGGCGCGGTTCTCCGAACTCATCAGGGTCAGCAGGAGCATGTCGCGGCGGCTCAACTGGCTGCCGACGCGCACGCGGGAATAGACGCCACGCATCTCCGCCACGTCCTGGATGACGATGGGCAGCTGCTCGTCCAGGGACGACTTGGCGTCCAGCACCACCATGGCGGTCATCAGCTTGGTCACCGAGGCGATGGGCACCTGCAGGTCGGGGTTGCTGGAGTAGAGAATCTGGTTGGTCTTGAGGTCGACCAGCAGGGCGCTGCCGGAGGCGAGTTCCTGGGTCTGTGGCGTAGCCGCCTGGCTGGCGGGGGCGATGAGGGTCAGACAGGCCAGCAGGAGGCCGGCGAGAGAAGAGGTCTTTTTCACGAGTAGAGTCCGCACCGATTGAAAGATGCCTGGGCGCTCCCTGCCGGCGAATGGGCGGAGTATATGTGTGCGGCGGTTCTCAGGCGAGCGCGCGGGCCAGACGGCTCAGTCTTCCCATTCCCGGCCGGCCAGTTCCAGCAGGGTGCTGGCCTGTTCCGGGCCGTTGCTGCCGGCCGGATAGGGGCGCGGGTCCTGGTAATTGTCCTGCCAGCCCTTGATGATCGGATCGACCCAGGCCCAGGCGGCCTCGACCTCGTCGCGGCGCATGAACAGGGTGGAGTCGCCCTCGATCACGTCCAGCAGCAGGCGCTCGTAGGCGTCCCAGCGGCGCTTCTGCGGGAATACCCGGGCCAGGTTCAGGTCCAGTTCCATGGGGGTCAGGCGCATGCCCTTGCCGGGGCTCTTGCCCATCAGTTGCAGGGTGATGCGCTCCTCCGGCTGCAGGCTGATGACCAGGCGGTTGGCCTGGCTTCCGTCGAACAGGCGGTGCGGCACCGGCTTGAACTGGATGACGATCTCCGAGCGCTTCTTCGCCATGCGCTTGCCGGTGCGCAGGTAGAAGGGCACGCCGGCCCAGCGCCAGTTGTCGATCTCCGCCTGCAGGGCGACGAAGGTCTCGGTGTCGCTGTCGTTGTCGACGTGCTTCTCGAAGTAGTAGGCCGGCACTTCCTGGCCGCCGATCTTGCCGGCCACGTACTGGCCGCGCACGGTCTTGTCGTGCACGTCGAGGCCGGCGATGGGCTTGAGCGCCTCGAGGATCTTCACCTTCTCGTTGCGCACCGACTCGGCATCGAAGCGCACCGGCGCCTCCATCGCCACCAGGCAGAGCAGCTGCAGCAGGTGGTTCTGCACCATGTCGCGCATGGCGCCGGCGTGGTCGTAGTAGGCGCCGCGGTTCTCGACACCGAGGGTCTCGTTGACGCTGATCTGCACGTGGTCGATGTGCCCGGCGCGCCAGATCGGCTCGAACAGGGCATTGGCGAAGCGCAGTGCCATCAGGTTCTGCACCGTCTCCTTGCCCAGGTAGTGGTCGATGCGGAATACCTGGGCCTCGCTGAACACCGCACCGATGGCGGCGTTGATCTCGCGGGCGGACTCCAGCGAGCGGCCGATCGGCTTCTCCAGCACGATGCGCGTGTCGCTGCCGGCCAGCCCGGCGATGGCCAGGTTTTCGGCGATGGATTCGAACAGGTCGGGGGCGGTGGCCAGGTAGTAGATGCGCCCGCGCTGGCAGGCGCTGGTGCCGAGGAACTTGCCGAGCCGGCCGAATTCGGCGGTGTGCGACAGGTCCATGGCGAAGTAGTCGAGGCGCGCGGCGAAGCTCGCCCAGGTGTCGTTGTCGAAGTCGCTGCGCGCCACCTGGGCGCGCACCCGGCGCTCGGCCAGGGACTGGTATTCGGCGCGGTTCAGCACATTGCGCGCCACCGCCAGGATGCGCATCTCCGGGTTCAGACGGCCATCGCGGTGCAGGTGGTAGAGCGCCGGCAGCAGCTTGTGCAGGGCCAGGTCGCCGGTGCCGCCAAACACCAGCATGTCGCAAGAGCTGTTCAACGGAGGGCCTCCAGCCGGTTTGCCTGTGCGGGATGGGCGTTCTTGTAGTATAACTACAAGGTCACTACAACCCGATCATAACAGGCCGGGTGAAACCGCAGCGAGCCGGCTGGCCGTCGCACGGCGGTTTCCACCGGGCTGCCAACAGAGCCCTGCCCGTGAATCTTCTGCAGCATATCGCCCAGTCCCGTCACATGCTCCGCAAGTCCGAACTGAAGGTCGCCGATCACGTCCTGCAGGACCCTTCCGCGGTGATGCACAGCTCCATGGCCGATCTGGCCCACGAAGTGGGCATCAGCGAGCCGACCATCGTCCGCTTCTGCCGCGCCATCGGCTGCAGCGGTTTTCAGGACCTCAAGCTGAAGCTGGCGCAGAGCCTGGCGGCCGGGGCCAGCTTCGGCCAGTTCGCCATCAACGAGAACGACTCGGTGGCGGACTTCAGCCTGAAGATCTTCGACACCACGCTGCACACCCTGATGGAGGTGCGCGAGCGTCTCGATCCGCGCGAGCTGGAGCGTGCCGTCAACGCCATCGCCAACGCCCAGCGCATCGAGTTCTACGGCTTCGGCGCGTCCGGCGCGGTGGCCGCCGACGCCCAGCACAAGTTCTTCCGCCTGCTGCTGACCGCCGCCGCCTACTCGGACCCGCACATGCAGGCGATGAGCGCGGTGACGCTGAAGCCCAGCGACGTGGCCATCTGCATCTCCCAGTCCGGCCGCTCCAAGGACCTGCTGATCACCGCCAACCTGGTGCGCGAGTCCGGCGCCACGCTGATCACCCTGTGCCCGAGCCAGACCCCGCTGG
>NZ_JAOCCV010000038.1:0-50146 GCF_029840585.1 Pseudomonas sp. GD03875
AAGCGAACCCTACGCTGGACCTATTTGCCACTCCGCACAAGAACTGCAAGCGCTGCTATCGCTTGGGACGCTGGCCTGGCGATCAACCACACAATCCCAAACCAGCGCCCAGCAGCTACCCTCTACCCCCTGCTGGTGTCATACGCCCGCTGACGATCTCCGTAGGACTTCGTGGCGGCCTTGCACAGGTAGCTGGCTCGATAGAACAGCGCGGGTAGTTCATCCTCATCGTCAGGATGAACATCCCGGTCGATTCGGTACTCAGCATGCTCCGGGATATGCACCAGCCCCCTCACCTGCTTGTCAGATATCCGCAGCACACTCGCCCAAGACGCCTCCATCCTGCTGATCATGTTCACTCGCTCTGAATCCAAACGCCCTACCGTGTAATAGGCATCTCGGTTGAGCAGGATCAACAGGTGATAGTGCGGCCTCCCGGATTCACCCATCTCCCTCGCCCATACGTATCGGACATTACAGCCGCGGGGATACCTGCCGCGCTCACGCAACCTGTCCTGGTCGTACCGGATTTTCCTCGTGAAGGATTCGAAGAATCTGCTGATGACTTGATTCGTACAGACGTAGTCAGGCAGGTCCTTTTCCTGGGGTAGCCTGAGATCCACCCTGAATGCCAACACCCTGGGATACTCAGAAAGCGCCGAGTCGATGGTGCGCTTGAGATCGGAAAGGTATTCCCGGATGAAGGGCCCCTTGTCGACCATCACGGGTAAGTTTTTGTAGATCTCGTCGTAGTGCAGGTGGAGGTTATTGTTACCGGGATGACGAGCTGGCTTGTTGGTACCACTGAGCTTCAGCATGGCTATGAGCCTCGTTGGTGAGTTTCATAGCCAGTGCTGTGCTGTGTGATTTTCTACTGCGACTGCTTCCCTAAATAGTCATCTGGTCAGGGGAATATCTACACATGACGACGTGTACCGGATCTCTCATGCTGCATTGAGGACTGTGAGGTAGACGACGGATGCAAGGGATCAGTGAAGGAGATTCGTAGGAGAGCGTTGCTTAAGCGGTGGAAGTAAGTAGTAGAGCCATTGAGTGAGTAGTGGAAAGCATACTACCCGCACCGCACATGACATCTCCCCCAGGCAAGGAGGAATCCCACCTCAACCTCCTTGCCACAGAAGCATTTTTGCTGAAAACAGCATTCCGGAAATAAACCAGGCCAAAGTCCGTGCTTAGAACCCCTGGATTCGACCGGGACGGTGGGAGACAGCACCGCCCGGTGTCTCAGGATTGCCTATAGCCCACGGGCTACGCGGCATAATCGCCATGACCAGCCGCAGCCGGTCATGGCGTGAAACTCGTTTTAGCTAGCCATTCTCAGAGTGCTAATGGTTTGGACTACATGACCCTCTGCCAAATCTCGCTCTTCGATGCGGGCCAGGATCCAATCCTGCACTTCACTCTCCACCCAACCAACACAACGGTCGCCCAGCGGAACGGGTTTAGGGAAAGTCCCTTCTGCGATGTGCTTGTAGATGGTCGATCGAGCTAGCCCGGTGGATTCGATAACTTCTTTTAGGCGAATGATCCTCATGAACGGGTCTCCTCGTGGTTCGTTCAGAGGATTCCCTTGCCCAGTGAAGCGCTACAGCTATGACCCTAAATCACCGATTGATCAGTCTTCCAGCGAATTAGAAACATATTCCATTTGCTATAGGGAAGTATCCAGACACACTCATTCCTCCCTTTCTTGTCGATGTGATACTCTGCAATGTAGCGATTAGCTAAATAAATAACCCATTCTGCCAAATCCTTACAAAGCGACTCAAAATCCACCCCATCTGCCTTGTTAGGTGAGTCAGCTCGCAGAGTAGACATTATCAACTCACCGACCGACTTCTTATCTTCCAGATATATCTCCCACCTCAACGTAGATAGAGCAATCGAGATAAATCGGTGCGTCATAAGCCAAACACCAAGTATAGACTCACGAGAGACACCGAACCCTCCTTGCTTATACAGATTTCCCGCAGCACTCGAAAAGTGATCCCCTTCCACGCTAAAAACCTTGACGATCAGCGGCTTCTTAGTACACGGCAGTAAACTATCACTCAAAATGAAACTACTTTCACCTTGCCGCCAGGAAATCTTGCAGAAGCAAATCCTGGCGCGTGAAACTGCACCAATTCGTATTCCATTAGAACTGCTAGGCGATTGCGTACCCTAATAGCATTAAACCCAGTCATCCTTTGCAAATCTGATCTACTAACATCCACCACCAGCCCCACCTCATTGGCATGGTCTAGCAGAACAGCTAGCAGGAGTCGATTGCATGCGCTTGGGAGATTTTTTCTCAAAATACTGTCGATTTTCCTTCCTGTCCAAAACGGTTCAGTCGTTTTCTGAGAGACACCACACGCTTGTTCAGCCCCTAAAAACAGCTCATCAAACAACGGTGAAAAAGGGGTCTCTAAACTATTCAAATCATTCCGAATCTCACCATTCACTTCGTAGGTAATTGCTGGCCGCCCTCTTCGCTCAGTCACTGCGGATAGCCGGATCAGCAGCCCAGCACTCACCAAGTCATCCACTCCCACTGAAACGAAGTTCTTCGTCAGTCTCAGCCTCCTAGCCAAGTCATTTTTCTTGCCATTCCATATCTCCCCCAGCACGGCCATGCGAAGCACTGCCTCAAGCAAGAACCTAGCCTCCGGCCCTGTGCCCAGAAGTCGTCCCTCCAGCCCCCCATTCCGAATGTAAAGCCCTGAATCTGCCATAGCCATCACAATAAAATCCCTGTTTTCATACCTATAAAAATAACACAACATTACGTAACGAAAACAGTAACGTGACTGTTTCATTTTTATCGTGACGTAACGACAAAACCAAAATACAATAAAAAAATCTATATAGTTAAAATAATTATATTCATCCCAATACAAACAACATTAATCACATAACCACAAAATGATAAAGAAACTTAAGTTACTAAGAGCCAGAGATCATGACTGGGCAATAAATTATTTACTATCGAATATAGAAGACCGACAGATCGCTAGAAATCTCCGGGAATCGAATAGAGATCATTTATCCATAAAGAATGCCATTGACTCACTGGAAGAGACGGCCGACGGACGCCTCCTGATATCTAGAATGCAGAACGCACTAAGACAGAGAAGGAGTAGAGACTCCAAAAAACACAATGAATCACTAATCTTCATACTTCCCCAAGAAACCGTTAACCAGATAAAAAAAATCGCAAAGAGGGAAAACATTACAGAAACAGATGCAATAGCAATTTCCGTCATGGAATTTAGTGAGACAACAGAGTTTCACAGCCAACAAATCAAAAAGATACGAGCAATAGAAGAACAAAGAAACATAGAACTCAAAGAGAACATACGTAGCTACAAAAAAAGACTCGACACAGCATTCATAATCCTAGAGCAGCACATCAGACAATTATTAAATAAAGAAATAATAACATGCAAAGCGCTGCCAAGTTCCGAGGAAATGGAAAAACTCGAAGAGGAAGTCAATAAGGAATTAGATAAAAAAATGCACGCTGCCAAAAAATATATCGAAGCATCAGGAGTGATATATGGGAGATACGGGGAAGATGAAAGATACTAATCAAGCAAGGCAAATTTAATAGCATATATCTACCCGCCAGCGGCCTATTGATAGAGCGAGAGTCATGCTTGCCATATGGCTGATGAAACAACTATGCGCTCAATCAAGCTCTTCCAGTTCAGCGCGAGAAATACACACTTGGTTTGGCGCCTCGACAGAAAGCCGAACCCTACTACGCCCAGAGGACTCAACACGCAAGGTAATACCGTCACGTAAGAGCAGCCGAAGGAGTTTTTCAGTATCGACACCTGGATCGATAGTCAGACGGATTTCTTCGCCAGGACGGCGCATAAGAGTCAGCTTGCCCATGCTCGAAGTTCCTTTTCGATGGGAGGGACGTTCCAGTCGGTGTAGAACATAGCACCAACGAAGCAGGGTAAAGCCAAGAAGCGCAGAAAACGTGAAAAGCTTGGCGTATCCTTGGAGGCCCCTCACAGCCTGCTCGCTCACATGGGACACCTACCGGCCTTCAAGTCGAGCTGCGGGATTGCTTCGGCAGACAGCGAAGGGGGGCTCTAGCCCAAAGCTCGGCACGAAGGCAAAGCTGGTTCGCTGAGAGGCCCTAGGGACGCCTTTGTGCCCCCAGATAACGGTATTCCATATGGTATTCCAAAAATAATTCTAACCCGAATTACTTCTTATAAATCAAAAACTTACACAATCAATTCAGATTACCCCGGCCACCAAATCAGAACAGCATAAGTCATTGATTTTCCTAGAGAAAATCAGGGGCTTTTGCTTTCCAGCCCCATCGAATGCCCCGAGAGTGTCACACCTGCCAACGGACTTAGTTTCACTGCTTCCGCCAGATGCTCTGGAGCCAAGTGTGCGTAGCGCATGGTCATAGCCAGGCTGGAGTGCCCCAGGATTTTCAGCAGGGTGAGGACGTTCCCGCCGTTCTGAGATGAAGTGGCTGGCGAAGGTGGCCGTAGGGCATGCCCTGGTCTGTTCGGTCTTGCTGTAGATGCACAGCTGCACGCCACCATCCGCTGGTATGCCCGAACATGGTTATCGAGCCGCGCTGCCGAATACCAGTCGCGGATGGCAGCACAACCGGCAGGCGGACCTAGGCTATCGCTCTTGCTCAAACACCCTACGGAATGTGAGCGCCTTATCCCTTGAATCCCTTGGCCACCAGATAGACCTCCCTCGACCGCGGCCGCGACGCCTCTGGCTTGCGTATCACCACCTTCTCGAACGAGGTGCGAACGTCCTTCAGGTATTCGTCGGAGCCTTCGCCCTGGAACACCTTGGCCACGAAGTTGCCATTGGGCTTGAGCACCTGCCGGACCATGTCGAGGACGAGTTCGACCAGGTACATCGAGGAGGCCTGGTCGGCGGCGGCAACGCCGCTGATATTGGGGGCGATGTCGGAGATGATCAGGTCGGGCTGATTGCCGTCGAGCGTGTCGAGAATCTGCTGGAACACGCCGTCGTCGGTGAAGTCGCCCTGGATGAAGTCGACGTTGTCCAGCGGGTCCATCGGCAGGATGTCGCTGGCGATGACCCGTCCCTTCTCGCCCACGATCCTGCCGGCCACCTGCGACCAGCCGCCGGGGGCAGAGCCCAGGTCCATGACCAGCATGCCGGGGCGCATCAGCTTGTCCTTCTCGTTCAGCTCCATCAGCTTGTAGCTGGCGCGGGAGCGCAGGCCGTCCTTCTGCGCCCGTTTGACGTAGGGGTCGTTGACGTGTTCGTTCAGCCAGCGGCTGCTGCTTTTGGAGCGTTTCATGTAAGAGCCAGGGGACATCCAAGGTGGGAGGCGGACCAGCGCGGTGAACGCTGGACGCGAAATGGCAGCGATTATAAGCCGATAACACCGCGCAGGCTGTATCCGCCGGGCAGGCGTGCGCGCAACGCCCCGTCGCCCCCGCGAAGGCGGGGACCCAGGGACGCTATGTCCTGACCTGCGCATGGATTCCAGGCTGCGCGGGAATGACGGGATTTCCTAGGTCTTTCACCCGATTGCCCCAGGCGCGCGTCGGGCCAGCCTGACAGGCCCCAGGGCGGCGGGTACAATTCACGCCTTCCCCCTCTCAGTTGCTTCCTTTGCCGGATTCACCGGCCAGGATTACCGCCATGATTCGCATCAACGAACTGTCCCTGCCCCTCGATCACTCCGCCGACGAATTGCGCAAAGCCATCGTCAAGCGCCTGGGTATCGGCGACGCCGATCTGCTGAACTTCACCGTCTTCAAGCGCAGCTACGATGCCCGCAAGAAGAACAGCGTCATCCTGTTCATCTACATCATCGATCTGGAGGCCCGCGACGAGGCGGCCATCCTGGCGCGCTTCGCCGATGACCACAATGTGCGCCCAGCCCCGGACACCCGCTACTACCCCGTGGGGCAGGCGCCCGCCGATCTGAGCGAGCGGCCCCTGATCGTGGGCTTTGGCCCCTGCGGGCTGTTCGCGGCACTGTTGCTCGCACAGATGGGCTTCAAGCCCATCGTGCTGGAGCGCGGCAAGGATGTGCGCAGCCGCACCAAGGACACCTGGGCCCTGTGGCGCAAGAAGGTCCTGACCCCGGAATCCAACGTACAGTTCGGCGAGGGCGGTGCCGGCCTGTTCTCGGATGGCAAGCTCTACAGCCAGATCAAGGACCCCAAGTTCTACGCCCGCAAGGTGGTGCATGAGTTCGTCCGCGCCGGCGCGCCGGAAGAGATCATGTACGTGAGCAAACCGCACATCGGCACCTTCCGCCTCACCGGTGTGGTCGCCGCCATGCGCGAGGAAATCATCGCCCTCGGCGGCGAGGTACGCTTCGAGAGCAAGGTGACCGACCTGCTGATCGACGAAGGCCAGCTCGAAGGCGTGGTGCTGGCCAGTGGCGAAACCCTCCGCAGCCGCCATGTCGTGCTCGCGCTGGGCCACAGCTCCCGCGATACCTTCCGCATGCTGCACCGCCAGGGCGTGTTCATGGAGGCCAAGCCCTTCGCCGTGGGCTTCCGTATCGAACACCCGCAAGGCCTGATCGACGAGGCCCGGCTGGGCAAATACGCCGGCCATCCGGAACTCGGCGCCGCCGACTACAAGCTGGTGCATCACGCCAGGAATGGTCGCGCCGTCTACAGCTTCTGCATGTGCCCCGGCGGCACGGTGGTGGCGGCCACGTCCGAGCCGGAGCGCGTCGTGACCAACGGCATGAGCCAGTACTCGCGCAACGAACGCAACGCCAATGCCGGCATCGTCGTGGGCATCAACCCCGAGCAGGACTTCCCGGGCGGCCCGCTGGCCGGCGTGGAGTTCCAGGAGCGCCTCGAATCGCGCGCCTACCAGCTGGGCGGCAGCGACTACTGCGCGCCCGCGCAACTGGTCGGCGACTTCATCCGCGGCGTGCCGTCAAGCGAGTTCGGCGAGGTGGAGCCCTCCTACAAGCCCGGCGTGCGCCTGGGCGATCTCGCGCCCTCGCTGCCGGAGTACGCGATCGAGGCCATCCGCGAGGCGCTGCCGGCATTCGGCAAGCAGATACGCGGTTTCGACCGCGACGATGCGGTGCTCACCGGCATCGAAACCCGCACCTCTTCCCCTGTGCGCATCACCCGCGATCACGAGACCCTGCAGAGCCTCAACCTACGCGGCCTGTACCCGGCCGGCGAGGGTGCCGGCTATGCGGGCGGCATCCTGTCGGCGGGCGTGGACGGCATCAAGGTCGCCGAGGCGGTGGCCAGGTCGCTTCTGTCCGCGGAAACGCAGAGCGACCGGGCACCGCACTGATGAAACTCGACGACATCAAGAAGCTTCACCAGAAGAAGTACCGGGCCGAGTTCGGACATTTTCTGGTGGAGGGCGAGCACCTGTTGCTGGAACTGCAGAAAGCGGCCCTGAAGAATCCGCTGCTGCAGCGCAGCCAGCTGTATGTGACCGCCGCCTACGAGCACTGGCAGAGCCCGCTCAAGACCCACGTGATCAGCGACCGGCAGATGGCGCAGATCGCCGACACCCAGACCCCGCAGGGCATCATCGCCCTGGTGCCGATGCCGGTGACGGCCGCGCCGGCTCCCGCAGCCAACGAGCGCGCCATCTACCTGCACGAAATCCAGGACCCTGGCAATCTCGGCACCATCCTGCGTACCCTGGCCTGGTTCGGCAATTTTCGCTGCCTGCTCAGCCCCGGCAGCGTCGATCCGTACAACCCCAAGGTCGTGCGCTCCAGCATGGGCGCCATCTTCCACGCGCCCATGGAGCTGGATGTGGAACTGGACACCCTGCGTACGCGCTTCGAGCGCATCGCCTGCCTGGACATGAATGGCGACAGCCTGCAGTCCCCCGGCTTCAGGGCGTCAGATTGCTATCTGTTCGGCAACGAAGCGCGCGGCGTACCCCGCGAGCAGCTGTCCGCCCTAGGTGCCCGGCCCTTCACGATCCCCGGGTGTGGCACCATCGAATCGCTGAACCTGGCCTCGACGGTCAATATGTGCGCCTACGAGTTGAACAGATAGCGGATCGACCGGGACATACGCCCCGATGGCTTCTGCTCCAGCGGGTTGGCACAAACTGTCTGGACCACGGCGCGCCCATCAATGGACCAAGGGCACGCTGACGAAGCTGCAATGCCACACCGCCCAACTGCCGCCACAACAGTGGACGGCCCCTGACTGATGTAAGGTGAGTCGGGCCGACGCCGATCCGTATTCACGAATTGTGCTGAAAAGGATGGCGCTTTCCTGGAAATGACCTACACCTGATAGCAAGGAAGAACGGTAGCGATCGACAGGAGTCGACATGCAGCATCCCTCGCGTCCCCCCGCACACCATCCTCACTCTCTCCCTTTCCCTCATCCCGGGCAGATCGCCGGGGCCTGAGCGCATTGGTTCGTCCGGCGCTGCCGAGGAGGTAAACCACCCACCACCCAGTTCACCCGTGAAGCCGGTCTCGGCCAGAACCGAGCCCCCAGAAAAATAAAAAGGAGACCCTGCGCCCACGGGCACGTGCCCGAACGATGCCAGGCGTTCTACCTATCAAGGAGATGATCGACATGAAGCACCATGGAAAGCCTGCTGCACTGGCCGTGACGGCCACCCTGTTCAGCGTCGTGGCCCAGGCCGGAACCTACCCCGACTATGGCTACGCACCGCCGGACGACTACAAGGGCCCCTCCTTCGTCCTCAGCCAGGACTACCCCACCACGCCACCCAAGGACACGCTGCCCGAGTTCTTCAAGCAGCTGCCGGAAAAGCCTGACAACAACTTCGAGACCTGGCGCGCCTATATGGACGCCGTGAAGGACTACTGCCTGGAAGGCAACGTCGAGGCCGACTGGTACGTGCAGAACAACAAGGTGCGGCCGTGGTACCACATGCCCTGGCAGCACTACGGCCCGCTGGGGCGCGAAGGCATCCACGGGCTGACCAAGGAAGCGCAGATCCAGGTCAAGCAGCTGGCGCCCGAACAGACCGAAACCGGCCAGACCTATGCGGTGGGCATCTACAACGACATCGGCGCCTATACCATCGGCCAGGTCTGGAAGGACCCGCAGAACCCCGATCCGAGCTACACCTCCAAGCCCAACAGCTTCGCCAACGGCACCGTGGTGTGCAAGGCGCTGTTCGCCGACATCGACCGCAGCACGGTGCCATTCCTGGCCAACCCTGTGCTGTGGCAGGGCTACATCACCGAGACCTTCGCGTCCGCCAACCGCGAGGTGAAGGACGTCGCCCTGATCCAGATGGACATCGCCGTGCGCGACACCCGCATCAGCGAGACCGGCTGGATCTTCGGCACCTTCCAGTACAACGGCGCCAAGACCGGCAAGGCCGGCTGGGACAACCTGGTGCCGGTGGGGATCATGTGGGGTAACGATCCGGAGGTCACCAGCAACGAATTCACCAACCCGGAGCCGACGGTCACCAAGATCAACACCGCACTGCAACAGACCGCCATCAATGCCGACACCCAGGAACTGCCGCCGACCCACCTGGGCTGGAACGGTCGCCTCAACGGGCCGGTGGACAACCCCAACAGCTCCTGCCTGAGCTGCCACATGACCGCCGAATCGCCGCAGACCGCGATCATGAATCCGCTGTTCCAGGCGGACCCGCCGGCAGTGGGCTCGCCTGAATGGATGAAGTGGTTCCAGAACATCCCGGCAGGCCATGCGTTCACCCCGGGTACCCGGAGCACGGACTACAGCCTCCAGATGTCGGGCGGGCTGGTGAACTTCTATCAATGGAAATGCGACATGAGCGGCATCTACGCGGACGGCGTGAACGCCTGTCGGAAAGCCGCCGGCATGAAGCTGAAGATGGCGCTGCCCGGCAATGCGGAACCGCAGGAAATACAGCGCGTGATCCGCGACCCGAGCCTAGAACAGCTGCTGGAGTGACCTGTGACAACCTCCGGGTATCCACTGCCCGGAGGTTGGCTCATGCCATCAACCGCGAGGCAGCTCGATACGCAAGGTGCTTGGCCGCTCATCGACGAACGCGACGGTCCCGTTCGCGTTTTCCACGATACGGCGGACGATGGCCAGCCCCAGCCCGGTGCCACCGCTGCTCTGCCGACCTTTGCGGAAACGCTGGAACATCGCCTCCTGATCCTCCTTCGGCACGCCCCGGCCCTGGTCGCCCACTTCCAGAATCACCGAGTCCTTCTCCTGCCATAGCGTCAGGCGCACATCGCCTGCGCCGTGGACCAGTGCGTTCTCCAGCAGGTTGGTCAGTGCGTCGCGCAACTCGTCGGTGTTGCCGCGACAGAGCAGACCATCCTCGATCTCGACTTCGATGGTGCGTTGCTGCGCCTCGAACAGGGGCAGCAGTGCCGCGACGGCTTCCCGGGCCATGCGTGAAACCTTGGCCACACGCGGGGCGCCGCCCTGCTCCGCCGAGGCGCCATCCTGGCGCGCCAGTTCGAGCAACTGGGTGACCAGGCGACGCATCTGGCGCATTTCCTGTTCGAGAGCCGGCCAGTCGGGATTCTGGCTATCCCTGGCATCCTGCAGGCGCAGGTCGAGCACGGTCAGCGGCGTGCGTAGCTCATGGGCCGCATCGGCGACGAAACGGCGCTCGGCGGCATAGGCGGCCGCCAGTCGGTCCAGCGCGGAATTGGCCGCCTCGGCCAGCGGGTGGATCTCTCCGGGCAGGTCGGCCAGCGGGATGCGGCGGGCGGGATGGCGCGGCCCGATGCCTTTTGCCAGCTGTGCCGCACGGCGCACCGGACGCAGCGTCCAGTGCAGCAGCCAGAGGATCAGCGATACCGAAACCAGCCCCAGCGGCAGCATGATCACCAGGCTCTGGCGCAGCCGATCGAGCAGCAGGTCATCGATCGTCGAGCGCTCCTGGGCATCATTGCGGGTGACCATCAGGATCGTGCCGTCAGCGAGGCGCACCGGCACATTGATCACCTCTCCCCCGAAGGGACTCCAGCGCCACCAGCTGCTTTCACGTTCGAGCATGACGGTGCGCAAGCGCCGGGGCCTGTCCAGGTTCTCGGAAAACCACAGCACCTTGCCGTCCGCCGAATAGAGCGTGTAGCCCAGCTCTCCTCCGGCGTAGTTGCGTGGCAGGCGCTGCATATCTTCCGCGCCCTGCACGTCCTCGCTGACCGCCCTCGCCTGGATGGCCAATACGGCCCGGCGCAACTCGTCGCGGGTGCCGTAGAGGTGCACGGCCAGGTTGGCGAAGCCCAGGACGAACACCAGCAGCAGCGCGACCAGCATGCGCCCGCGCAGGCTGCGCCGTACCGAGCGACCGCTTCCCGTCAGCTTGTCGTCAGCAAGCGGTGGCATAGTCGCCGCCCACAAAAATGAGATTACTTATCATTTGTATTATTTTCATGGGGGAGTCTGCTACTCATGCATCACGTCAATCGCTCACACCGTTTCCGCCCGCTGGCCCTGGCTCTGGCGACCGCCGCTCTGCCGACGCTCACCCTGGCCGAAGACACCGCCGAAGGGCTCAGCCTCAACGATATCGTGGTCACCGCATCGGGCTACGAGCAGCAGTTGATCGAGGCGCCGGCATCGATCACCGTGATCGGCAAGGAACAACTGGAGGGCAAATACTACCGTGACGTGACCGACGCCCTGCAAGACATTCCCGGGGTCTCCATCGAAGGCGGCGCCGGCGGCAAGCTGGAAAGCACCTCGATCAACATCCGCGGTCTCGGCGAGCAGTACACCCTGTTCATGGTCAACGGCAAACCGCTGGGGGCTTCCGGCGAGGCCTACTACAACGGCTTCGGCAGCGCGACCCAGTTCGGCTGGCTGCCACCGATGTCCGCCATCGAACGCATCGAGGTGATCCGCGGGCCGATGTCCTCGCTCTACGGCTCCAGCGCCCTGGCCGGGGTCATCAACATCATCACCAAGAAGGCCACCGCCCGCGAATGGTCCGGCACCGTCAGCTACGACAGGCTGCTGCACGAGGACGGCGACGCCGGCAGTGCCAACCAGGCGCGCTACTACCTGAGCGGCCCGCTGGTGCAGGAACACCTGGCGCTGAGCGTGTACGGCTCGCGTCATCACCGGGACGAGGACGAGATCGTCGGCGGCTATCCGGAAAAGACCGCCATCGACAACACGGTGCTGCTCGACATCGTCGTCAACGACATGCACAGCTTCCAGCTCGAAGCGGGTCGCAACGAGAGCGACAACGAGCGCACCGAGAAAAGCGGCGCGGCGGGCGACATGGACAATGTCCGCACCCACTACGGCATCACCCATGACCTGGACTGGGGCGACAATATCCGCACCACCACCTTCGCCACCACGGCCAAGGAAGAGATCGAGAACGGCAGCTCCGAATCGACCTATTCCAACGATCTGATCAACAGCAAGACCGTCATCCCCCTAGAGCGCCACACGATCACCGTGGGCGGCGAGTACAAGTGGGAAACCATCGAGCACGACCAGGGCCGCTTCTACGGCGCGGACATGGAGCTGGAGCGCTGGCAGCGCGCCCTGTTCGTCGAGGACGAGTACTACCTCACCGACGCCTTCTCGCTGACAGCCGGCCTGCGCTACGACGAGAACGAACACTACGGCGAGGAAATCATTCCACGCCTATACGGCGTCTATCGCTTCAGCGACGAGTGGGTGCTCAAGGGCGGGGTCAGCGGCGGCTACAAGGCGCCCTCGCTCAAGCAGGCCGACAGCAGCATCGTCGAGAACGCGGGGCGTGGCCGCTCCTATGACATGGGCAACAGCGATCTCAAGCCCGAGAGCAGCATCAACTACGAGCTGGGCCTGATGTGGGACGCCGTGAACGGCATCCGCTCCGGCGCGACGGTGTTCTTCACCGAGTTCGAGGACAAGATCGACAAGCGCCTGTACTGCACCAGCCCGGCCTCGGCGCCGACCTGCACGGTCAACGGCATCGCTCCCCGGCAGACCATCAACCAGTACGTCAACCAGGACGCCGCCGAACTCAGTGGCGTGGAGCTTTTCTTCAACATGCCGCTTGGCGAGAGGGTGGACCTGAAGACCAACTACACCTTCTCCGACAGCGAGATCACCGAATCGGAAGCGTCGCCGGACGACATCGGCAAACCGTTCAACAACCTGCCCAAGCACATGTTCAACGTCGGCCTGGACTGGCGCGCGACGGACAGCCTGAACCTGTGGACCAAGGCCCGCTACAAGAGCGAGACCGTCTCCGACGAAGACCTCGAGCAGCGCCCGGCCTATACCCTGGTCGATCTCGGCGGGCTGTACCGGGTGAACAAGCACCTGGATGTCTACGCCGGCCTGTACAACGTGTTCGACAAGGACATTTCCAGCGAGGACTACGGCAAGACGCTGGACGGTCGGCGCCTGAACGTGGGCGTATCGCTCAGCTTCTGAGGGGGTCAGGCCGAACTCGGCGCCAACCTGTAGCCGAGCCCGCGCAGGGTTTCGATGCCGCTGTCGGCGCCGGCTTCCGCCAGCTTGCGCCGCAGCCGCGACACCAGCGCCTCGATCGCATTCGGCGTGACCGCTTCGCTGAGTGCGTAGACCCGCTCCTCGAGCTGATCCTTGATCACCACCCGGGGCGCGCTGCGCAGGAGTTCTTCGAGCAGGGCCATCTCGCGCTTCGACAGCAGCAGCGGGCGCTGATCGACGTGGGCGTCGCGGCTTTCCTGGCAGAAGCTCAGGTTGCCCAGCTGCAGGCGGCGCTCGGCGCGCTGCCCGGGTCGGCGCAGCACCGCGCGCAGACGGGCTTCTAGCTCCGCCATTTCGAAGGGCTTGAGTAGGTAGTCGTCCGCGCCGGCATCCAGTCCGGCGATACGCTGCTCCAGCGCATCGCAGGCCGTGAGGATGATGCAGGGCAGGTCAGCGTTGCGGGTGGATGAACGTGCGGAAAGCAGCGCCAGGCCATCCATGTCGGGCAGACCGAGATCGAGCAGCATCGCGTCGTAGCGGCTGAGCGCGAGCATCGCCAGCGCCTGCTTGCCGTGCTCCGCGACATCGACCACGAAACCGCTGCGCTGCAAGTGCTTCAGCAGCAGATCCCGCAATGAAGGGTGGTCCTCGACGACAAGCAACTTCATGACATTTACCGCGCGCACGTCAGCCTTGGGTCAGCCAGGGCTGGGATAGTTGAACCTGAACACCATATCAAATTACTACGATTAGCATTTCGAATAGATACCATGTGGATACCACGCTCCCTCTCATCGTCCCGGCGGCAACAGGCTTTCCGTCATGCAGGTGTGCTCCATGCACCGGCCTGACGCCCTCCTTTCCCCACCTGCGCGTCATCGGCTGAGCATCGCCGCGCGCGCCCTGCTCGCGATCGCCGGCGGCTACCTGTTCGCGGCGCTCTGCGCGGCAAGCCTTGCCCTGGCGCTACCGCTACCTCGCCCACAGGCGGTGCTGGCCGCCACCCAACTGTCGTTCGCGCTGTACTGCGCCCTGGTGATCTGGGCGTTCTCCGCCCCCAGCGCATTACGCGCCTGGCTGATGGCCGGCGCGCTTTGCGCGATACCGGCGCTGCACCTGCTGCTACGAGGAGCGACGCCATGAAGCCCATGGGCTTTCGCCAGGCCAATGCCTGGCTGCATACCTGGACCGGCCTGCTCCTGGCCTGGCTGCTCTACGCCGTGTTCCTCACCGGCACCCTGAGTTTCTTCCAGGAGGAAATCAGCTTCTGGATGAAGCCCGAGCAGCATGCGTCCAGGCCGGACGACACGAGCGCCCGCCATGCCCTGGATACGCTCGCACGGGTAGCACCCAATGCCGTGCAGTGGAGCGTGAGCCTGCCCGGCGAGCGCAACGCCGCGATGCAGGTACAGTGGTTCGAGCAGGGCGAACGCATCGGCAAGGGCGGCGGCACGCGGCTGGTCCTGGATGCGGCGACCGGAGAGCCGCTGCAGGTGCGCGAGACCCGCGGCGGGAGCTTCCTCTATCGCTTCCACTTCGAGCTTTACGGCCTGCCCCGCGAGCTCGCCCGCTGGATCGTCGGCGTGGCCACCATGTTCATGCTGGTCGCCATCGTCAGCGGCGTGATCACGCACAAGAAGATCTTCAAGGACTTCTTCACCTTCCGCCCGCGCAAGGGGCAACGCTCCTGGCTGGATGCGCACAACGCCACGGCGGTCCTGGCACTGCCCTTCCACTTCATGATCACCTACAGCGGCCTGCTGCTGTTGATGTTCATGCTCATGCCGTGGGGAGTGGAAAGTGCCTACCGTGGCGACCGCCAGGCGTTCTTCAACGAGGCCGGTGGCCGCGGCGGGGAACGCGGCGGGGCGAACGAGCGTAGCCGCGCTCCCGCCGAGGCCGCGCCGATGGCAGACATCGCCGCCCTTCTAGCCCGGGCGGAACGCGACTGGCCCCGAGGGGCCGCCAGCATCCAGGTGACCGCCCCCGGCACCAGCCGCGCAGTGGTCGAGATTCGCCAGCGCGGAGGCGACAGCCTGCTCGAGCGCGGCAACGGCGAACGGGTGCGCTTCAATGGCGTGACCGGCGAGCCGTTGCCGAGCCCTCCACCAGCCACGATCAACGCCGCCAGCGCCACGTACAACGTGTTCACCGGCCTGCACCTGATCCGGTTCGCGAGTCCGCCGCTGCGCTGGTTCTTCTTCCTCAGCGGCCTGCTCGGCACAGCGATGATCGCTACCGGCCTGGTGCTCTGGGTGGTCAAGCGCCTGCCGGAGCGACGCAAGCTCGGGCATACCCCGAAGGGCCATCGCCTAGTGGAGGTGCTCAATATCGGCACCGTGGCTGGCCTGCCCCTGGCCATCGCGGCCTACTTCTGGGCCAATCGCCTGCTGCCGGCGGGGCTGGAGCAACGCGCCGACTGGGAAATACGCAGCTTCTTCCTCATCTGGGCGCTGAGCCTGCTGCACCCGCTGTTGCGTACCCACAAGCGCGCCTGGATCGAGCAACTGCTGTTCGCCGCCATCCTGTTCGCCGGCCTGCCCTTGTTCGGCTTGACCTTGCCACACAGTGGCCTGCTAGCAACCGTGGCCGACGGCCACTGGCTGGTGGCCGGGATGGACCTGACCCTGCTGGCCGTGGCGGCACTGCTGGCCTACGCCGCCGTGGGTGTCGCGCGGCACCAGCCCATCCAGGGCAGGCAACGCCAGCCTCGGCCGGCTCGGTCGGGCCAGGAGATCGCGACATGATCGAACTCTGTCTGGCCCTCTGCTTTAGCGGCTTCGGGGCACTCTGCCTGGCCATCGATCGCCACTACGAACAGGTTCTGGGCAACAAGACGACGACGGCCAGACGCACGCTGCTGCGCCTGCTCGGCTGGTCGCTGCTGGCCTGCGCCATCGCCCCCGCCACCACTCGCCTCGGCCCCACGATCGGCCTGGCACTCTGGGCATCGGCCCTCACCCTGGCGGCCGCCGCCCAGATGCTGCTGCTCAGCTATCGGCCTCGCCTCATCGTCCCCCTGAGCATCGCAGCGCCACCGCTGGCGCTGTCGCTTTTCCTGCTCGGATAGGGCCCAGCCATCTATGATCCTGGGTGCTCATTCGGCTCGCGGTGACAGGCCGTATCAGCGGTACAGGTGGCGGCGGGTCAGGGGCAGCTCGCAGGTGCCGTCCGCCCGGCCGCGGGCCAGGATCTGGTAGATACCGATGCCGCCGGACTCGAATTCCAGGGTGCTGGCGGCCATGTACAGCCGCCAGGCCCGGTAGGTCGACTCGTCGACATGACGCAGGGCCTCGTCGTGGTGGCTCTCCAGGCGCGCGATCCACTGCCGCAGGGTGAGCGCGTAATGGCTGCGCAGCGCCTCGACGTCGACGATCTCGAACCCCGCGGCCTCCATGGCCCGCTGGATGTTGCCGATGGTGTCGAGCTGCCCGTCGGGAAAGATGTAGCGGTTGATGAAGCGGGTCCCGGCGCTGGTCCGCCAGCCCTCGGTGGCGTTGGTGATCCCGTGGTTGAGGAACAGGCCGCCGGGCTTGAGCAAGCGCCGGACGGTGGCGAAGTACAGCGGCAGGCGGCGCAGCCCGACGTGCTCGAACATGCCGACGCTGGCGATCTTGTCGTAGCCCTCCTCGCCCTCCAGTTCGCGGTAGTCGCGCAGCTCCACCGTCACCCGGCCTTCCAGGCCGGCTCGGGCGATCCGCTCGCGGGCTACTTCCAGCTGGTTGCGGCTTAGGCTGATGCCGTGGGCGTGCACGCCATGGTGCTGCGCCGCATGGATGACCAGCGCGCCCCAGCCGCAGCCGACATCGAGCAGGCGCTCGCCGGGGCGCAGCAGCAGCTTGCGGCAGATGTGTTCGAGCTTGGCCTGCTGCGCCTGCTCCAGGCTCGCGTCGGGTCGTTCGAAGTAGGCGCAGGAATACACCATGGCCGGGTCCAGCCAGAGACCGTAGAAGTCGTTGGAAAGGTCGTAGTGGAAGGCGATGGCCTCGCGGTTCTCCCGCGGGGTGTGGCGCCTCACGCGCTGGCGATAGCCGGGCGCGGCGTCTGGACCACCCGCGCGGGGCAGCATCAGCGTATGCAGGACGATCCGCAGGCGCTGGTGCCAGGCCGGGCGGAAATCCTGCAGACGGTCCTTGAGTGCGATCGCGGCGAACAGATCACCTTCGATATCGAGGTCGTCGCGCAGGTACGCCTCGGCCAGCCGCAGCGGATCGCCACCGAGCATCAACGCCCGCAGCGCCGCGGGCGTGCGGCAGACCAGGGAGAAACGGGGGGCCTGGGAAGGAGCGCTGCGCAGCTCGGTGCCATCCCACAGGCGCATGGCGAAATCGCCGCCACTCCCCCGCAGCAAGTGCTGCAACAGGGTGACGAACGACGGGCTGGGGCTGGCAGCCTGGGTATGGTTCAGCTTGAGTGGCTTCATGCTGTTTTCCCCGGACGGACGCCTCGCGGCCCCGGGGCCGGCCTCGCGAAGCCCTCCGGAACCGCGCCGAGCGCCTTGGCGATCGGTCTGTCGACGGATACCCGATCCTAGCGCGTGGGCCGCGGAAACGGATATCGCCTGACGAGCGCTATGATCGGCGAATCCGCGTCGGGTTCGGGACCGCTCGGGTAGCCGCAGCGTGCCGCCTATACCCGTCCCGGTCCGACATGGGTGCTGAGCAGCTCAACCCATTGGGGTTCGGCCGGTATGGCGCGGGCAGGAACGATGTGGAACATGTGGCTCGTGACATACAGCAGGTAGATGCCATTCCCGCCCTTCCACCTATGGATGTCGCTCCACTGCAACCGGCTTTCGCCAGAGTCGCTCTTGAAACTCACGCCATCCTGGGTGGCGTCCACCGCTATCTCGTTGCGAATGGCGCGGTTTTCCCTGAATTGCTTCCGGGCGTTGAACGGTATCGTCAGGTAGAGCACCGCGAAATAGCCCAGCGCGCCACAAGCGACGGCAGCCAGGGCTAGATAGACATGACCCGCAACGGCACCGGCCGCAATGATCGCGAGGCCCAGGGCAATCAGAGCTGCAAGGACTTTTCTTGTCCCCTTTCCATGTAGCTGCATGGCCTTGACGACCTCTTTTTCATCGAGCGTGTAGCAGAACTTCATCGATGCCTCGCAATACATGAATGTCAATCGGCACCCCAGACATGCCACCGATATGGCTGTTAATGAGCAGGGCTATTACCAACAGCCAGTACAGCGAATATCCAGAGGCCGAGCACTGCAAGAAAGTTGACCGTGAACACGACACCCCGGAGCCGGACATTGCGGGTGAATATCTGCACGGCACTGTGCATGACCCGCCCCGCGACAAATACCCAGGCCAGAGCCAGAGCAGCGAGGCTCGACGACTGGAACTGGATAAGCAGCAGGCACGCGACATGAAAGAACAGCGGCCACTCGAACTGGTTGGACAGGTTGGCGCCGATGCGCGGTTCGACGGCCGCCCATGGGTTGCTACCATCGGCACGGCGACCGATTCCCCATATGGCGGGCGCTCGTGCGGCAGTGAGCAGCGCATAGAGAAATGCGGCGAGCGCGACGTGCGCAGCCATGGGAATGATCAGGGCATGTGGCATGAAGTCCCGCACCTCAAGTTTCTGTATCCGGAAGCCTGGCGCCCACGATCACAGATGTTGGAATCGGCATTTTAATCCCCTGCCAAAGACCGGCACATGTCGATCCCCTCACAGAAACACCCTCGATAATTGACTGCGGCCAGGCTGCGCGCTGATATCGCCCCGCTCCGGCAAAGACAGTTTTATCGAAAGGGGAATGATGGTGAAAAACCCTAAAGGCTCATGCTTGCCCGCATTACTGAAGTCGATGGGTCTGATCCTGGCCGTTTCTGTATTGAGTGCCTGCGCAACCACGCAGAAAACGGATTTAGAAGACTACATCGGCCTGTACGAAGTGGCAGAACCCAAGTGTCATGCCGTGGAGCAATCAACCGATCCATGCGAAGGCATTCTCTTCTTCGAGCTTGTGAAGGGTCGGTTCATGGGGATCGGCGACACCGATCTGGCATATGTTTTCTGGAGTGGTGATCCGGCAATCGATCCGGAACTGCAATATTCGGCCTTTCTTATCGGGCACGCACACTCCGCCAAGATCGAGGAGGGTGAATTCCGGCTGAACGATGAAGAGGGCGCAGAAGAGAAACTCCACTTTGCGAACGGCAAGCTGGCCGCTTACTCAGCCCAATACGCCTCCGGAAGATCCGTTCAATACGCATTGAAGCCTGTCTCGCGTGGTGCTCTAGCGCATGTGCGCTTGAACTACCCGGGGAATGAATAAGACGGGTGAGTGAGGACGCTCCTCACTAGTACTCGGTCGACTCCAGGCGCTCGGCCTTGCCGCGAACGCCTGTTTCGTCTCTGAGCCGGATCGACCCACGCCGCACTTTCCCCGCTCTGCGATCAGCCCCGCCGCAATCACCCTCCACGCTCGAAACAAGAACTTGAGCATTCGGTTAGATGTGTCCCTTCCATGAACAGGCCCCACGGGCTCTAGGCCGGCAGATCCATCCGGCCGAAAAGGCGCGCTTGGACCATTTTGTTACAAACAAGTTCCCTGTAAATGATTCGTAAATGTCGATCGAGAGTGAATCTCAACTACTATCGCGCCCTGTCTCAATCAGGAGTGATTCTCGTGAGCAACTACGATAATAAGCGTGCAGCCCTTCCACAGCGTCGCCTGCTGGCCTCGGCCATCGGCCTTGCCCTGGCGTCGGAATTCGCCATGGCGCAGGAGCAGGCGGTGGAATTGGGCGACATCACCATCCACGGGCAGCAGGACCGGGGCTACAAGGTCGACAAGGCGTCCTCGCCGAAGCAGACCGCGCCCCTGCTGAACACTCCGCAGACGATCAACGTGATCCCCGAGCGCCTGTACCGCGAGCAGGGCGCGCGCAACCTGACCGACGTGCTGCGCAACACGCCCGGGATCAGCTTCGAGGCCGGCGAGAACGGCTTCTCCACCAACTCCAACAACTTCAGCCTGCGCGGCTTCGATACCAGCGGCAACATCTTCGTCGACGGTTCCCGCGACTCCGGCAGCTACAGCCGTGACGTGTTCAACATCGAGCAGGTGGAAGTGGTCAAGGGCCCGGCGGCCGACAACGGCCGCGGCGGCGCCGGCGGCTACATCAACATGGCGACCAAGACCCCGGGGCTGAGCGAGTTCATCAACGGCGGCGTCAGCTACGGCTTCGACGACTACGATTCCGAGGCCCGCAAGCGCACCACCCTGGACACCAACCAGGTGCTCAACGACAGTACCGCCGTGCGCCTCAACCTGATGCTGGAAGACAGCGGCGTGGCCGGTCGCGAGCATGCCGAGGAGAACAGCTGGGGCATCGCGCCGTCGCTGGCGTTCGGCCTGGGCACCGAGACCCGCGCGATCTTCGCCTACGAGCATGTGGAGCAGAACGACCGTCCGGACTTCGGCGTGCCGGGCGCCATGGTGCACGGCATGAAGGGCAGCCAGCCCTACAGCTCGGCGACTTCCGGCGCCGACCGCGACAACTTCTACGGGCTGAAGTCGGACTACGACGACACCACCGTCGATTCCCTGCTGGCGCGCTTCGAGCACGACCTGTCCGACGGCGTCACCCTGAGCAACCAGACCCGCTGGGCGCGGGTCGACCGCCAGGCGCGCTTCACCGTGCCGACCGGCTTCACCGCTCCGCGCTCGGTCGCCACCCAGACCCAGTTCTACGACCGCACCAACACCAGCCTGACCAACCTGACCAACCTCTCCGCCACCTTCCACGCCGGCTCGGTCAAGCACACCCTGGCCACCGGCCTGGAGCTGACCCGCGAGGAGTCCGAGGCCAACCGCTACGGCACCCGCAACAGCACCACAGACCTGTTCGATCCGGTCTACGACCGCACCGGCGCGTTCAGCCCGGCGGCCACCCAGACCAACGACGTCAGGATCGACACCGCGGCGCTCTACGTCTACGACACGGTCGAGTTCAACGAGCAGTGGCAGATGACCGCAGGCATGCGCCTGGAGAACTACCGGGTACGCATCGACAGCGAGACCGCCGACGGCGCCCCGGCCGGCTCGATCGACGGCCACGACGACACCGAATTCACCGTCGGCGGCAAGGTCGGCCTGGTCTACAAGCCGGCGCAGAACGGCAGCATCTACGCCGCCGCGGGCGTCTCCACCACGCCGCCGGGCTCCTACCTGTCCGACTCGGACATCTCGCGCACCGGCGACAACGCCTTCCCCGGCTTCGTTGAGGGCGCCGACCCGGTCAAGATCGTCGGCTACGAGCTGGGCACCAAGTGGGACTTCTTCGACAACCGCCTGAGCACCACCGCCGCGCTGTTCTACAGCGAGAAGCGCGACGTGCCGATCACCGGCCGCGACGCGGGCGAGACCGCCGACAGCCTGAAGGGCCACGGCAAGCAGATCGTCAAGGGCCTGGAACTGGGCGCCACCGGCAGGATCACCGACGCCTGGGACGTGTACGGCGGCATCGTGTTCATGGACAGCGAGCGCAAGCACAGCGCCTACCTGGACGACGTGCGCCGCCGCGCCAACCCGGCCGACTACGACACCGCGCTGCGCACCAACGGCGACGAACTGGCCTTCTCGCCGAAGATGACCGCCAACCTGTGGACCACCTATCGCCTGCCGGTCGGCCTGACCCTGGGCGGCGGCCTGCAGCACAGCGACGCCTCCTACCTGGGCCGCCCGGACAACGCCAACCGCATCATCCCCAACGGTCGCTACGGCAAGCTGCCCAGCTACACCATCTTCAACGCCATGGCCTCCTACGCGGTCAACGAGAACCTCGACCTGCGCCTGAACGTCGAGAACATCACCGACGAGGAATACGCCAGCTCTTCCAACTGGAACGGCTCCCGCGTGTTCCTGGGCAACCCGCGTACCTACCTGCTCAGCGCCGACTTCCACTTCTGATCGGTCGAGCCAGGTAACCACGCCCCGGCCGCGCGAGCGGCCGGGGCGTTTTGCTTGGCCATGTCCCCGTTGGTTGTTGCATGCCTTGTGGGAGCGGATTCATCCGCGAAATTCGCGGCCAATCGGAATGCCGCCCAGCCGTTCCCACGTAACGGGGACATAGCCTCTTGCTTCACCACGGAAGCGCCACGGCGTCTGTCATAGTGCCGCCGGCCTCTCTAGAATCACCCGAGCCGCCTGCCCCGGAGACCTTCGCCCATGATGCTGGACATTCCCGATCTACTGACGCCCGAGCAGCTGCGACAGTGCCGCGCCGCCCTGGAGCGGGCCGACTGGCAGGACGGCCGGCAGACCGCCGGGCAGATGGCGGCCAGCGCCAAGGCCAATCAGCAACTGAGCCAGGACGACCCGCTGACCCAGCAGCTGGGCGACTTCATCCTCGCCCAGCTGGGGCAGAACCCGCGCTTCATCGCCACCGCGCTGCCACTCAAGGTGATGCCGCCGCGCTTCAACCGCTACGCGGACGGCGGCACCTACGGCAACCACATCGACAGCGCCATCTTCAGCGTGCCGGGCACCCCGCACCGGATTCGCGCCGACCTTTCCGCCACCCTGTTCTTCAGCGACCCGGACGAATACGACGGTGGCGAACTGGTGGTCGAGAGCAGCTTCGGCAGCCAGCGCGCCAAGCTGCCGGCCGGGCACCTGGCGCTCTACCCCAGCGGCAGCCTGCACCGGGTCGAGCCGGTCACCCGCGGCGCGCGCCTGGCCGCCTTCTTCTGGGTGCAGAGCCTGGTGCGCGAGGACAACCAGCGCGCCGTGCTGCTGGAGCTGGACGACAACATCCAGGCCCTGCGCCGGCAACTGCCGGACAGCCCCGAGCTGATCCGCCTGACCGGCGTCTACCACAACCTGCTGCGCCAGTGGTCGCACACCTGAGCGCACGCGGAGAGCCGACATGCCCCTGCCCAAGCTGCAACAGATCCCGCCGAGCATCGCCGCGGTGGCCGACTACGAGCCCTTCGCCCGCGAGCGCATGAGCGAGCAGGCCTGGGCCTACATCGCCGGCGGCGCGACCGACGAACTGACCCTGGCCGACAACCGCACCGCCTTCGAGCGCCTGCGCCTGCGCGGCCAGGTGCTGGCCGACCTGTCCGGCGGCAACACCCGCCTGCGCCTGTTCGGCCAGGACTTCGCCCACCCGATCTTCCTCGCCCCGGTGGCCTACCAGAAGCTGGCCCACCCCGATGGCGAGCTGGCCAGCGTAGTGGGCGCCTCGGCCTTCGGCGCCGGCATGGTGGTCAGCACCCAGGCCAGCGTCGAGCTGGAGGCGATCGCCGAACAGGCGCAGACGCCGCTGTGGTTCCAGCTCTATATCCAGGCCGACCGCGACTTCACCGCCGCCCTGGTGCGGCGCGTCGAGGCGGCCGGCTACCAGGCCCTGGTGCTGACCGTGGACGCGCCGGTCAGCGGTATGCGCAACCGCGAGCAGCGCGCCGGCTTCGCCCTGCCCGAGGGCATCGAGGCGGTCAACCTGCGCGGCATGCGACCGCTGCAGGGCGGCGCGCCGGCCGGCGGCGGCCTGCTGCTCGGCGGGCCGCTGCTGGCGGCGGCGCCGACCTGGGACGACCTGGCCTGGCTGCGCGGCCTGACCCGCCTGCCGATCCTGCTCAAGGGCATCACCAGCGGCCTCGATGCCGAGCGGGCGCTGGCGGCGGGCGCGGGCGGGCTGATCGTGTCCAACCACGGCGGGCGCACCCTCGACGGCCTGCCGGCGACCATCGACGCGCTGCCGGAAGTGGCCGCCGCGATCCAGGGACGGATACCGCTGCTGCTGGACGGCGGCATCCGCCGCGGCAGCGACGTGCTCAAGGCGCTGGCCCTGGGCGCCGACGCCGTGCTGGTGGGCCGGCCCTACGTGTTCGCCCTGGCCGCCGCCGGCGCCACGGGAGTGGCCCACGTGCTGCAGATCCTGCGCGCCGAGCTGGAAGTGGCCATGGCCCTGACCGGCTGCCGCGACCTGGCCGCCATCGGGCCGCAGGTGATCCGCTCACCCTCGCACTGAGGCCTTTCTCTCAATAAGCCGCGCCGACTGTGGCTGGCGGCCGAACTCCTGCTTTACTTTAGTGGCTATGTGCCTCTATTCGGGAGTCGGCGCGGTGAAGCTGCCAGTTCTGGGATGCTGCCTGTTGTTGCTGGCCAGCGGCGCCAATGCCGAGGGCGAGCGGCTGCGCTGGCTGATCAACGACTTCCCGCCGTTCACCGAGGTCGGCCCGGAATTGCCCGGGCAGGGCATCCACGACGACATGCTGCGCTACCTGCAGGCGCACCTGCCGCAGTACCAGCACCAGTTCGAGGTGGCCAGCTTCGCCCGCACCTACGCCCTGATGGAGCGTGGCGAGCCGGTCTGCCACCCCACCACCCTGAAGATGCCCGGCCGCGAACGCTCCATGCTGTTCAGCCGGCCGGTGGTGCTCCTCGCCTCGCAGCAGGTACTGGTGCGCCAGGATCGCCTGCCCCGCCTGCGGCCCTACCTGGACCCGCAGGGCCGGATCGACGTGCGCCGGCTGCTGCGCGACGACCAGTTGGTGACGGCGATCAGCGAGCGCCGTGGCTACTCCCCCGCCATCAGCGCGGCGCTGGAAGAGCTAGGGCCGCAGCCCCACGTGCTCAAGGCCGGGGTCAAGTTCAACGCGCCCTTCCAGCAGCTCACCGCCGGCTGGATCGACTACCTGTTCGCCTACCCGGTCGAACTCGGCTGGTATCGCCGCCAGCAACCGGACGGCCAGGACGTGGCCGTGCAGGGACTCACCCTCACCGAAGACCCGCCCTTCATGCTCGGCCACGTCGCCTGCGCGCGCGGCGCCTGGGGAGAACGGGTGATCCGCGACATCGACCAGCAGCTGCGGCTGGCCGGCCCGCGTCCGCCCTGGACAGACAAGGTGATCGAGTTCACCGCCCGCGAAGACCGAGAACACTATGAACGAGCCCTCCTCGAACAGCACCCCTTCGACGGGCGCTGAGGCGCCCCGGCGGTCCCTGGCCAGGCGGCTGCTCGCCTGGGTGCTGATCATCAGCGCGGCCAACGCCCTGCTGGCGATCTCGGTGCAGCTGTACCTCGACTACAAGCGCGACATGGCCGACCTCGAGGAGCACCTGAGCTTCGTCGGCCAGAGCCAGAGCCAGGGGCTGGCCGCGGCGGCCTGGAACTTCGACCGGCCGCTGGTGGAGGCGCAGTTGAGCGGGCTGACGGGCTCGCCCTGGGTGGCCGGCGCCGAGGTGCTCTACGGCCGCAACGAGGAAGTGCGGGTGGCGCTCGGGCAGCGCGTCGACGGCAGCCGGGACGTGATGACCTACCCACTGGCATTCGACGTCGGCCCGCGCACCGTGCAGCTCGGCCACCTGCGGGTGCTGCCGGACATGGCGCTGATCTACCAGCGCACCCTCGACCGCGGATTGGTGGTCGCCCTCACCCAGGGCGTCAAGACCCTGGTGCTGTCGGTGGCGCTGCTGCTGCTCGTCCACCACCTGGTGAGCCGTCGCCTGACCCGCCTCAACACCCTGCTGCGCGCCTATCGCCCCGGCCCCAGCGCGCCCCTGCAACTGATGACGCCCGGCGAGCGCCAGGCCGGCGACGAGCTGAGCACCCTGGCCTCCACCCTGGAACAGGCCCAGGAGCGCCTCGAGGAATACCATCGCAAGGAAGTCGAGCTACGCGAGCAACTGGAGGACGAGGTGCAGCGGCGCACGCGCTTCCTCGACCAGGCGCTGCTCGAACAGCAGGCGATCTTCGACAACTCCCTGACCGGCATCGCCTTCATCCGCGACCGCACCATCCTGCGCTGCAACACCAGCTTCGAGCAGATGTTCGGCTACGCCAACCGCGAACTGACGGGGCGCTCCACCCGCCTGCTGTTCCCCAGCCAGCATGCCTTCGAGCAGGAAGCGACCTTTTTCATTCCGGTGCTGCTGTGCGGCGGCACCTACATCGGCGACGCGGAACTGGTGAAGAAGGACGGCAGCACCCGCTGGTTCACCATCCAGCTCAAGTCGATGGACGTGGACGACCCCAACCAGGGCGCGGTGCTGACCCTGCACGATATCACCGTGCGCCGCGACGCCGAGCGCACCCTGGAGCGCCTGGCCCGGCTCGACGGCCTGACCGGCATCGCCAACCGGCGGACCCTGGACGAAGCCCTGCTCACCGCCTGCCGCAAGGCCAGCCGGGACAAGAGCGCTCTCAGCCTGGCGCTGCTCGACGTGGACTTCTTCAAGCCGTTCAACGACCACTACGGCCACGCCGCCGGCGACGAGGCACTGGTGGCCGTGGCCCGGGCGCTGCAGGAGTCGACCCGGCGCCCCTACGATCTGGCGGCGCGCTACGGCGGCGAGGAGTTCGTGCTGTTGCTACCGGGCTGCGAGGACCCCGGCCCGCTGTTGGAGAAGCTGCGCCAGGCGGTGATCGGACTCAGCATCCCCCACAGCCGGTCGGAGACCAGCAAGGTACTGACCGTGAGCATCGGCGCCATCAGCATCTGCGGCAGCGACCGCTGCGACCCGTCCGAGTTGCTCAACCTCGCCGACGAGGAGCTCTACCGGGCCAAGCACCACGGCCGCAACCGGGTGGCCTGGCGCGCGCTGCAGCCGGTGGAGGGCTGATTGCCGCGACGCGCTGCGCGGTCAGTGCCAGCGGTACTCCAGGGCGAGCCCCGTCAGCCATTGCCGCCCCGGTGCCGGCTCGTAGTAGCGGCCGCCCGAGGCGTTGACGATCAGCGAGCCGACGTAGGCGCGGTCGCCCAGGTTGTCCAGCCGAACGAAGGGCTCCAACTCCAAGTCATGCAGGTTGTAGCGGTAGCTGGCGCGCCAGTTGAATGCCACGTAGCCGGGGGCCTCGGCGTTGTTCCTGTCGTCGGCGAAGCGGCGGCTCATGCCCTGCGCTTCCAGGGCGGTGGAAAAGCCGCTGTCCAGCGGGTTCCAGGCCAGCTCGGCGTAGCCGCTGTGGCGCGGCACGCCGGGCAGGTCGTTGCCCTCCAGGTCGCTGCCGTCGGCGCCCCGGTAGCTGTCGAAGCGCGCCTGCAGGTAGGTGTACGCCAGGTAGGCGCGAAAGCCCATGCCCAGCTCCTGCTCCAGCGCCAGCTCCAGGCCGCGCCGCTGGGAGCGGCCGGCGTTGGCGTAGGTGCTGCGATCGGTGCCCACCTGGCTCTCGCCGGGGACGATCTCGTTGCGCACCCGGCTCTCGAACAGCGCCAGGTCGGCCCGGCCCGAGGCGTGGCGCCATTTCATGCCGACCTCGGCGTTGCGCGACAGGCTCGGCTTCAGCCCCAGGTTGAGTCCGCTGCTCTGCGGGCGGTAGGCCAGTTCCTGGAAGGTCGGCGTCTCGAAGCCCTGGCCGAGCGCGGCGTACAGGCTCAGCTCCGGCGTCCAGCGCCAGCTCAGGCCCAGCGCGGGGTTGCTGCGCCGGTAACGGACCGAGCCGCTGTCGTCGCGACCGTCGGCGAGGAAGTCGTCCTCGGAATCGAAGTGGATGCGGCTGTGGCGCAGGCCGGCGGTCAGGCTCCAGTCCTCCGCCAGCTGCCAGGTGCTGATCAGGTAGGCCTCCTGGCTGTCGACCGCGTTGAACTCGTCGCGCTTCAGCTGGCCCTTGTGCCCGCGCTGGTTGACGAAGCCGCGGCGGCGCTCGCCCTGGTAGTCGTAGACCAGGCCGGCGGCCAGCTCCACGGGCAGGCCGAAGGCCTGCGTCTCCCGGGTCCAGCCCAGCTCGCCGCCGCCGAAGTCGCGCTCCAGCTCCACCACGCCGCCGGCGGCGAAGGCATCGGCGCCGGAGAAGGCCTGGTACTGCTGCACGTAGCGCTGGCCGCCGTAGGCCATCACCGTGAGCTTGTCGCTGTCGTTCAACTGCCGCTGGTAGTTCATGCCGAGCTGGTCGTGGCGCACACTCTTGCGCGTGTCGAAGGTGCTGGAAACGGGCACCGCCTGGCGCGGGTCGTCGCGCCACTGGGCGTCGGTCAGGCCGAGCGGGTCCTGGGTCTGCGGCTGGTCCAGGTGGTTGAACAGCAGGGTCAGGCTGGAGTCCGCATCGATCTCCCAGCCCAGGCGCAGGTTGCCGCTGTCGCGGCGGGTCTCGCTGTGGTCGCGGTAGCCGTCGGTTTCCAGGCGGGCGATGTTGGCGCTGATGTCCAGCGCGTCGTAGCGCTGCCCGTAGCGCAGGCGCGAGCGCCACAGCCCGTCGCTGCCCACGGCGCTGCGGCTGTTCAGGGTCGGCTCGGCCGCCGGGCTGGCGCTGAAGCCCTGGATGATGCCGCCGGAGGCATTGCCGTAGAGGCTGCTGAGCGGGCCGCGCAGCACGTCGAGGCGGTCCAGCCCGTCGAGGTCGAACAGCGCCGGCTGGCCCTGGCCGTCGGGCATGGTCAGCGGGATGCCGTCCTGCACCAGGCGCACGCCGCGCACGCCGAAGCCGGCCCGGGCACCGAAGCCGCGGGAGGATATCTGCAGGTCCTGGGCGTAGTTCTGCCGGTTCAGCGCGAGCAGGCCGGGCACCCGCTGCAGCGGCTCCGACAGATTGGCGCCGAGGCTCTGCGGCTGCAGCTCGGCGCCGACCAGGGTGGTGCGGGCCAGTGGCTGGCGCAGGTCCTCGCTGTCGCTGGAGCTGCCGAGGATCACCTGGCTGGGCAGGCTCAGCACCGTGTCGGCGGCCTCGGCCGGCAGACAGCCCAGGCCGAATATCAGGCCGAGCAGTGGAGTCGTTCTTGTCATGGTTGCGGTACCCCTACGAGCGCGGGCCTATGCCACCACATCGGGGCGCCCGGGACCACTGGTCGAAGGTACTGTTTTACCGGGTCTTAGGGTCTGTACGAAAAGTCGTCGAGCGAAGGTCAGGCGAATCCGTTTTTAACGAAGCATCACCGAGCGCAGGCCCTTTTCGTACAGCGCCTAGGGCCAGGCGCGCCTGAGCACCAGCCCGAGCCAGATGCCGAGCAGGCAGAACAGGCCGAACAGCCAGCCCGACAGCGCCCCGGCCATCACCCCGGACAGCAGCGTGCCGACGGTGCAGCCCAGCGCCAGCATGCTGCCCAGGCCGAGCAGCACGCCGCCCGCCAGGTTGCGCAGCAGCTCGTTGGCGGTCGGGCGACGGGGCTGGAAGTCCCCGGCCGCCAGCGCGCTGGCCCAGGACGCCGCCACCAGGCCGAGGATGAACAGGCCGTTGTTCGACAGCAGGGCCTGCTTGACCACCGTGGCGCAGCCGGCGAAGCCGTCCAGCCCCTCCATGCGCGCCGGCAGCAGGCCGAGGCCATCGGCGGCGGTGCGTGCCAGGCTGCCCAGCTCCGCCGTGACGCCGAGGGGCGCCACCCGCAGGTAGGCCAGCGTGCCCAGGAAGCCGATCAGCACGCCGCCCACCCAGGTCGGCCAGCGCTGGCCGAACAGCAGCTGGCGCAGGCCGCGTATCGCCGGCCGCGCCGGCTCCGGCGGCTGGCGGTGGCGCAGCAGCCAGACGGCCAGGCCGCCGAGCGCCGCCAGCTGCAGCAGCAGGGAAACCCCGTAGCCCTGCCAGGCGGGCAGCCAGACCACGGGGGCGGACTGGATGCTCGCCAGGTACAGCGGATTCCAGGCCATGAAGCCGAGGGCGAAACCGATCAGCGCGCCGACCAGCGCCAGCAGCGAGGCGAACGCGCCCTCCCCCAGCCGGTAGAGATGGGCGCTGATGCAGGAACCGGAAATCGCCATGCCGATACCGAATAGGGTGGCGGCCAGCGCCAGCACCCAGCTCAGTGGCCCGACGTGGGCGTCCGGCGGCAGGCGCCCGCCCAGCGGATCGGGCAGGAAGGCGCCGAACACGGCGTGGTAGCCCAGGCTGCCGACGGCCAGCGCGGCGAGCACGCCGAGCAACCCGTCCGGCCTGCGCTGTTCGAGGAAGTCGCGGGTAACGCAGAAGAAGCAGAAACGCGAGCGCTGCAGCAGCAGGCCGAACAGCGCGCCGCCCAGCAGAGACAGGCCCAGCGCCTGGCTCTCGCTGTCCGGTCCGGACAGCCGCCAGACACCCGCCAGCAGGAGTGCCAGTACGGCCAGCGATACCGCCAGGGCGAGAGGCGCGGGCGAAGGCGCGGAGGTGGTGGACATGGGGGAGTTCCGGCAGGAAATAGAGGGTGCGATGACAGGCTGATCAGGTCAGGAACATTTGGTGCGCGCGGCGCACCCTACGGTGGGTGTCCGGGGACGCCCACCCGGGCGTGGTTACTTGCCGCCCCAGACGGTGCCGGCCACGTTGACCACCGGCACTCCGACGGCGTTGCCGTACTCGGTCCAGGAGCCGTCGTAGTTGCGCACGTCGTAGCCGAGGATCTTCTTCAGCGCGAACCAGGTGTGGCTGGAGCGCTCGCCGATGCGGCAGTAGGTGATGATCGGCTTGCTGCCGTCGATGCCCACCGCGCCGTAGACCTTCTTCAACTCCTCGGCGGACTTGAAGGTGCCGTCGGCGGCCACCGCCTGGCCCCAGGGCACGTTGACCGCGCCCGGCACGTGGCCGGCACGCACGGCCAACTCCTGCACGCCCTGGGGCGCGAAGACCTTGCCGCCGTATTCGTCGGCCGAGCGGATGTCCACCAGCTGCACATCGCTGCGCTTCTCCGCCGCCGCCAGCACGTCCGGCAGGAAGGCACGCAGTTCCTTGTTCGCCGCCTTCACCACCACGTCACCCGCCGCGGGCGTCTTCACCCGGTTGTCCAGCGGGCGCTTCTCGGCCTCCCACTTGACCCGGCCGCCGTCCAGCAGCTTGACGTTCTCCACGCCGTACACGTCGAACACCCAGGCGCCCCAGGCGGCGAACCAGTTGTTGTTGTCGCCGTACAGCACCGTGGTGGTGTCCGCGGAGACGCCCGCCTTGCGCAGCAGCGCCTGGAAGTTCTCCTGGCTGGCGATGTCGCGGCGCACCGGGTCGACCAGGTCGCTGTGCCAGGCGAAATTCACCGCGCCGGGAATGTGCCCGCGCTCGTAGACGCCGGGCACCACGCTGACCTCGATCACCCGCACCTTCGGGTCGTCGAGGTGCTTCTCCAGCCAGTCGGTGGTGACCAGCACATCGCTCGCGGCGGCGCTCGCGGCGGCCTGCCACAACGCGCCCAGCGCCAGCACGCCGGCGCCGATCAGGGTTTTCAGCTTCATTGCAAAGTCCCTCGTAGAAATGGATCGAACAAGGCGCTCCGCCTTGCGTCGTCGGTGTCGTGCGAACCCTTCAGGCGTGCCAGGTCATCTGGCGGGCGGCCGGTCCAGGCCGCGACGCGAGCGCGGCCGAGAGGACTCGAAGCGTGTGGGCATGGCAGACCTCGTGAGCCCGTGTCGGCCATCATGGCGGGCCGGATCACGGGCGGCTTCAGGGTTGAACGGAGAGTCCGGTGATCCGGTGAAGGCAAAGCTAGGAGATATAAAAAAACCAGTTCCAATAATCTTTAGGAACTAGCTTATGAACGCCGGATAGGGTTCATTTCCCGCCCGGCGCCACGCTGGGGAGGATTCGTGCCCGAGCCGCACGGCCGCTGAAGCCGGCCCCTGAGCGTTCATCCGGCGCCGCCAGCCAGAGGGCCCCCGCCGCACACATGGAGAAACAAATGAGCGCAACGCTGAGACCGGCCACCGAGGCCGACATCGACACCCTGTTCGACATCCGCACCAGCGTCACCCAGAACCACCTCTCGATGGAGCAGCTGGCCGAGCTGGGCATCACCGCCGCCGCCCTGGCGGAGGCCGTGCGCAGCGGCCCCTGCGCCTGGATCGCGGAGCTGGACGGCGTGGCCGCGGGCTTCGCCATGGTCGATGCCGAGGCCGGGGAAGTGTTCGCCCTGTTCGTCCGCCCGCCGTTCGAGGGTCACGGCCTCGGCCGCCTGCTGATGGACGAGGCGGAGCGGGCACTGTTCCAGCACCACGACCGCATCTGGTTGGTCACCGACGGCCATGAGCACATCCGCGCCAACGGCTTCTACCTGCGCCAGGGCTGGACGTTCGCCTGCCGGGTGGACGAACGCGACGTGCGCTACGAGAAGACGCGCCCGCTCCCGCGATGATGCGGACGCAGCGGTCCGGCAAAATTCGAATGCGAGAGATTCTTGTTTACTGCTAGCATGCGCGCGCTTTGATTCGGGGGCACGGGATGGTGGCGGACGCGGACAAGAAGGAGCTGGATGAGCTGTTCATCGACCAGCGTACGGTCCTCGTGCGCATGCTCGCCCGGGTGGTCGGCTGCGCCAGCCTGGCCGAGGACCTGGCCCAGGAAGCCTACCTCAAGGTCGCCCAGGCGCTGCCCGGCCGGGAAATCCGGCACTTGCGCGCCTTCCTCTACCAGACCGCCCAGCACCTGGCCTTCGACCACCTGCGCAGCCAGCGCAGCAGGCGCCGCTACGAATGCCCGCCGGACGACACCGCGCAGGTCGCCGCGGTGCCCACGCCCCTGCCGGGGCCGGAATCCCACGCCCTCGGCCAGCAGCAGTGGCAGCGCCTGCAGCAGGTGCTGGTCGGCCTGCCGCAGCGGCAGCAGCGTATACTCCTGCTCCACCGCCTGCATGGGCTGACCCAGGGCGAAATCGCCAAGCGACTGGATGTATCTCTGAGCACCGTGGAAAAGGATCTTCGTCTTGCCCTGGCAGCCTGCCTCAAGGGAACCGACTGGGGGCGCAGCGATGGCTGAACACGACGCCCGCGCCGAAGAAGAGGCCCTGGACTGGTTCACCCGCAGCCTGGACAGCCCCCTGCCAACGCCTGAGCAACAACGCTTCGAGGCCTGGCTGGCGGCCAGCCCCGCGCACGCCCGCGCCTACGAGCGGGTGGCCGGCCTGTGGGGCTCCAGCGACTTCGAACGGGCGCTGCAGGCCCTGGAACTCGACCTGCCGGCGGCCCGCCCCCCCCGCCGCAGCCGCTGGCCGGCGCTGGCCAGCGCCGCCGTGGTGCTGCTCGCCCTCGGCGGCTGGCTGGGCGACCTGCCGCTGCGCTGGCAGGCCGACCACCTGACCGGCGCGGGCGAGCGCCAGCGCATCACCCTGGCCGACGGCTCGCACGTGCTGCTGGGCGCCGACAGCGCCATCAGCGCCCGCATCGACGACGGCCAGCGCAGCATTCGCCTGCTGCGTGGCGATCTCTACGTCGAGGCCTTCCACGACAGCCGGCGGCCCCTGCGCATCCAGGCCGAGCGGGCGCGGGTGGAAGTGGTCGGCACGCGCTTCGGCGTCAGCCTGCGCGACGAGGATGTCACCGTGGCCGTGGACGAGGGCCGGGTGCTGCTCAGCGGCGCGGGCCACGACACCAGCCTGCTGGCCGCCGGCAACTGGCAGCGCCTGCATGACGGCCGCCTCGACGCCAAGCACGCCGAGGGCGGTGCCGAACGCAACGGCTGGGTCGAGGGCCGGCTGATCTTCCAGGACCGGCCGCTGGCCGAGGTGCTGGACGAACTGCGGCGCCAGCGCAGGGCGCCCGTCCTGCTGCTGGGCGACGTCGGCCGGCGCCAGGTGAGCGGCAACTACCGGCTGGACGACCCCGACGGGGTGATCGCCGCCCTGGCACGCATCTGCGGCGCCGACCTGACCCGCCTGCCGGGCGGGGTACTGATCCTCCGCTGAACGGAGCTGCAACGCGGTCGCGAAAAAGTTTTACGGGTTCGCTCCGGCCAACCCGTCAAGGCGTTCGCAGTTGCATATCATTCCCAGCCCAGAGGCTCCCATGCAGGTATTCGCTCTCAGAACCGTCTTCGGCTGCAGTGCGCTGGCGCTCGCCGTCAGCCTCGGCAGCGGCCAGTCCGTCGCCGCGCCAGCCGCCACCGAAACCGCCACCCGACACGACGCCGTGCAGCGCTTCGACATCGCGCCGCAGGCGCTGGCCAGCGCCCTCAATCAGTTCAGCGCGCAGACCGGCTGGGAAGTCGGCTATGCCGCCGAGCTGGCCCGGGGCGTGCAGTCGCAGGGCGTGCAGGGCGAGTTCCAGCCGGCGCAGGCGGCGGCCCAGCTGCTCGCCGGCACCGGCCTCGGCTTCGATTTCAGCGGGCCGCGCGCCCTCATCCTCAAGCGCCTGCCCGACGAACCGGGCGCGCTGGAGCTGTCCACCACCAGCGTGACCGGCACCGCCTCGCTCGGTGGCCTGACCGAGCACACCGGCTCCTACACCACCGGCGCCGTGACCGTGGGCGGCAAGGCGCCACACAGCCTGCGCGAGACACCCCAGTCGGTCTCGGTGATCACCCGCCAGCGCATGGAAGACCAGGGCCTGACCAGCCTGGCCCAGGTGCTCGACCAGACCACCGGCATCACCCTGGTCGGCGGCAACGACGCCAACACCATGATCCTCTCCCGCGGCTTCAACCTCACCAACATCCAGGTCGACGGCGGCGCACCGGCCTACCGCGAGCAGACCTACGACACCCTGGCCGACACCACCGCCTACGACCACATCCAGGTGCTGCGCGGCTCCGACGGCCTGTTCGGCGGTACCGGCGAGCCCGCCGGCGCGATCAACCTGGTGCGCAAGCGCGCCCTGGCGGAGACGCAGCTGAAGTTCGCCACCTCGGCCGGCAGCTGGGACAACTACCGCACCGAGGTCGACGTCACCGGCCCGCTGGGCTTCGACGGCGCACTGCGCGGCCGGCTGGCCGCCTCGCACGAGGACAAGCGCTATTTCTACGACGGCGCTGACAGCGAGAAGCACGTGCTGTACGGCGTGCTGGAGGCGGACCTGACACCGGACACCCAGGTCAGCGTGGGCGGCACCCATGAATGGCGCGACATGGATGGCTACTGGGAAAACGGTCTGCCGCGCTTCACCACCGGCGATCCGCTGGGCCTGTCGCGCAGCACCAAGCTCTCGGCGGACTGGTCCAGCAACAACTACAGGAAGACCGAGGCGTTCCTGAAGGCCGACCATCGCCTCGGTGACGACTGGAAGATCAACGCCAGCTTCACCCGGGGTCGTTACGACACCGAACAGGACCTCGGGCAGATCGAGCAACCGATCAATCCCGATGACCTCGCCGGCACCAACTTCCAGCGCTTCATCCGCGGCTACACCAACGACCAGGACCTGTTCGACGCCAACCTGCAGGGCACCTTCGCGGCATTCGGCCGGAGCCACGAACTGCTGTTCGGCGTGGACTACTCCGATATCAAGCGCAGCTATTCCGATCACAGCGACTGGGAGTCGGCGGTGCCCGTCGACATCTTCACCACCGACATCGGCGCGCTGCCGAAGCCGGCCAGGCCGCCGCTGTACTACGAGAACCCCGACTGGAACATCCGCAAGAGCGGCGCGTACTCGACCCTGCGCCTGCACCTCGCCGACCCGCTGAAGCTGATCGTCGGCGCACGCTACTCGGACTTCGCCAACACGGTGAGCGTACTGGTGCCGGCGTTCGGCACCGATCGCAAGAACGGCGGGCGCGAAAGCGGCATCCTCACGCCCTATGGCGGCATCGTCTACGAGCTGAATCCGGCCTGGTCGCTGTACACGAGCTACGCGCAGATCTACAAACCCCAGACCGAATTCCTGGATCGCGCCTTCGCGCCCCTGGAGGCCATCACCGGCGACACCTACGAGGTGGGCGCCAAGGGCGAACTGTTCGGCGGCCGTCTGAACCTGTCTTCGGCGCTCTACTACACCCAGCAGGAGAACAACGCGATCCAGCTGTACTACGAGGGTTCCTCGTCGAACAACTGCTGCTACGTCGCGGGCGGGGAAATCGTCAGCAAGGGCCTGGACACCGAGATTTCCGGCGAGCTGGCACCGGGCTGGCAGCTCACCGCCGGCTACACCTTCAACATCAACGAACAGCGCAAGGTCGGCGACGACACGGCGGTCGGCAAGCCGATCAGCACGCAGACGCCCAAGCACCTGTTCAAGTTCTTCACCACCTACCAGCTGCCGGGCGGGCTGGACGACTGGAAGCTGGGGCTGGGCGCCACGATCCAGAGCCGCAACTACGTCAGCGGCAATGTCCAGCGTCGCCTCGGCGACGGTTCGCTGAGCCCCAGCACCAACAGCTACGACTACACCCAGCCCGGCTACGCGGTGTGGAACGCGCTGGTCGAGTACCGCATCGACGAGCACTGGACGGCGGCGCTGAACGGCAACAACCTGCTGGACAAGACCTACTACCAGACGGTCAACAGCAGCGCCAGGGGCAACTGGTACGGGGCGCCGCGCAACTACATGCTCACCTTGCGCGGCAGCTTCTGAACCCTGTCGCGGCCTCGTGTACCGGTCGTGCGGTGCGCGCGGCGCACCCTGCGGATCAGGCGGGGTTGGCACGCGGGCGCATGGCGGCGAACAGCGGCCGGTAGTCCGTGCGCGACTCCAGGGCGGCGACGAACGCCAGCGCGGCGTCCTGGGCGGGGCGGTCGATGTGCGCCGCCGCCATGCGCCGGAACTTGCGCTCGAAGTCCTCGTCGCCCATGGGCCTCAGCAGCGAGCCGGGGCCGTCGATCACCTCGCTGGCGAGTTCTTCGCCATCGGCCAGCGTCACCCTGACCCGGTTCGCCAGGTGCCCGGGGAACAACCGGGTCAGCGCCGGGTCCTCGGCCACGGTGGTGATGTCCATCAGGGCGATGGCACGCGGGTCGGCGATGCGCTCGGCGCTGTAGGAATCGAGGGTGATATCGCCGTCCAGCAGGGCGCGGGCCACGTTGTAGGGCAGGCTGTGGTCGGCCGTCTCGCGGGTCGCGGGCCGCCACTTCTCGGCGTCGGCCAGCACCCGGCGGTTGAACTCCGAGGTCTCGATGCGGATCGCGGCGATGGCATCGAGGTCGGCGATCCGCCCGCGCAGGTCGATGGCCGCCCACACCGCGGTGTGCAGTTCGCCGTTGGTGGGGAAGGTCTTGGTCAGCGAGCGGAGGATGGCGAAGTCGCCGTTCTGCCGGTTGCCGAACGCTTCCACGTCCAGCTCGAACGTGCCCGTCACCTGCCTGAAGAAGCCCATATCCCCTTCGAACACCGGCGCCGGCCCGGTCATGCCGTGGCGCGCCAGGCTGGCGGCGAACAGGGCGTTGCGCGCGGCATTGGCCGCCGAGCAGCCCTTCCAGTCGGACAGGGTGCCCGAGCGCACCTGGCGCAACGCCAGGTGCGCGCCGAGGGCGATGTTGATCGCCTGCTCGGTGCGCGCCTCGTCCAGCTGCATCAGACGCGAGGCGGCGACGGCCATCGCCACGTTGATGTAGTTGACGTGGTCCCAGCCGCGCTTGTTCAGGCTGGCGGCATCCTGCAGGCGCATCTGGACCTCGTAGGCGACGACGATGGCGGTGACCAGCTCGGCGCCGCTCGCGCCTTCCGCTTCCGCCAGCGCCAGGCAGGCGGGAATGCTGTCGCTCGGGTGGCCGGGCTCGCGTCCCATGTAGCCGTCGTTGTAGTCCAGGTAGCGGACCATGGCGCCGTTGGCGAAGGCGGCCAGTTCCGGCGAGGTGCGCAGATCGGTGCCGAACACCGTGGACGCCGGCTGCGGCGCCTGCGCGGCCACGGCGATGGCCGCCTCCACCGGGCGCGCGCCGTAGGCACCGAGGATGCAGGCCAGGCTGTCGACGAAGCGCCGGCGCACGCAGGCGACCACCGGCTCGGGCAGGTCGGCGAAGGAAAGGCCGCAGGCGTAGCGGGCGATGCGCCGCGCGAGTGTCGCTTCGGGCATGGGGAGTCTCCGTCGTTGCGGCTCAGGCGAGCCAGGGATTGGCGTGCAGGTGCGCAGCCTCGAAGGCGCGGATCTGCTCGGTGCGCTGCAGGGTGCTGCCGATGGCGTCCAGGCCCAGCAGCAGGGCCTGCTTGCGCAGCGGGTCGATGTCGAAGGGCACGCTCGTGCCGTCGCTCAGGTGTATCCGCTGGGCCTGCAGGTCGACGCTGATCGCGGCGCCGGCCGGATCGCTCGCGGCGCGGCCGACGCGCTGCAGCTCGGCCTCCGCCAGCTGGATCAGCAACACGCCGTTGCGCTGGCAGTTGTCGAAGAAGATGCCGGCGAAGCTGGTGCCGATCAGCGCGCGAAAACCCAGCTGCTTGAGGCCCCACACCGCGTGCTCGCGGCTGGAGCCGCAGCCGAAGTTGGGCCCCACCACCAGGAAGCAGGCCCGGTCCCAGGGTGCCTGGTTGAGGACGAACCCGGGGTTCGGCGCGCCGTCCGCGAGGAAGCGCAGGTCGAAGAACAGGCCGCGGTCCAGGCCGCTGCGGTCGATGCCCTTGAGGAACTGCTTGGGCATGATCACGTCGGTGTCGACGTTGGCCGCGAGCAGGGGCGCGGCGATGCCGCTGACGGTGGTGAACGGCTGCATCTCAGGCCTCCGGGAGCAGGTGACGGACGTCGACAAGGTGGCCGCTGACGGCGGCGGCGGCGACCATGGCGGGGCTCATCAGGTGGGTGCGCGCGCCGGCGCCCTGGCGGCCTTCGAAGTTGCGGTTGGTGCTGGAGGCGCAGCGGTCGCCGGGGGCCAGCACGTCGTCGTTCATCGCCAGGCACATGGAGCAGCCGGACTGCCGCCACTCGAAGCCGGCCTCGCGGAACACCCGGGCCAGGCCCTCGGCCTCGGCCTGTTCGCGCACCTGGGTGGAGCCGGGCACGATCATCGCGCGCACGTGCGCGGCCACCCGGCGCCCGCGCACCACCCGCGCCGCGTCGCGCAGGTCCTCGATGCGCGCGTTGGTGCAGGAGCCGATGAAGGCGTGGCTGATGCGGATGTCGGCCAGCCGCTCTCCGGGCTCCAGGCCCATGTAGCGCAGGGCGCGCTGCAGGTCCTGGCGGCGTATTAGGTCGGCCTCCCCCGCCGGGTCCGGCACCCGGCCGCCGATGGGCGCGGCCTGGTCGGGGCTGGTGCCCCAGGTCACCATCGGCTCCAGCTCGGCGGCGTCCAGCTCCACCTCGACCTCGTAGCGGGCGCCCGGGTCGCTGCGCAGTTCGCACCAGCGCTCGACGGCGCGTTCCCACAATGCGCCGCGCGGCGCCCGGGGCTTGTCCTTGAGGTAGGCGAAGACCTTGTCGTCCGGCGCCATGAAGGCGCCCCGGGCGCCGGCCTCGACCGCCATGTTGCAGATGGTCATGCGCGCCTCGACGCTCAGCGCGTCGATGGTCGGACCGCAGAACTCGATGGCGTAGCCGGTGGCGCCGGCGGCGCCGATGCGGCGGATCAGCGCCATGATGATGTCCTTGGAGACGAGCCCCGGGCCTAGCTCGCCGCGCACCGTCACGCGCATGCCGCGCAGCTTCTTGTAGACCAGGGTCTGGGTGGCCAGCAGGTGCTCGATCTCCGAGGTGCCGATGCCGAAGCCGAAGGCGCCCAGCGCGCCGTAGGTGGTGGTGTGGCTGTCGCCGGCGGCCACCACCATGCCCGGCAGGATGAAGCCCTGCTCGGGCGCCACCACGTGCTCGATGCCCTGGCGCCGGTCCAGCACGCCGAAAAGCTCCAGGCCGAAGTCGTGGCAGTTCTGCTCGAAGTAGGCGACCTGGCGCGCGCCGCCGGCATCGGGCATGGCGGCGATGCGCTCGGGCGCGGTGGGGTTGACGTGGTCGACCACGCACAGCGTGGCGGCGGGCCGCCACACCTGGCGCCCGGCCTCGCGCAGGCCGCTGAAGGCCTGCGGGCTGGTGTACTCGTTGGCCACCTGGCGGTCGATGTAGAGCAGCACGTGGCCGTGGTCGTCCAGGGTGCAGACGGTGTGGGCGTCGATGTGCTTCTCGTAGAGGGTTCTGAGGCGGGTCATGGTGGTTCTCGCGCTTGGGTGGGGCGTCTACGGTAGGGGCGGTCCCTCACCCCAGCCCTCTCCCAGAGGGAGAGGGGGCTTGATCTAGGTTGGAGTCGAGCACCGAGCCCCATCGATACCTCGGACCGACTCCCTCTCCCCTTGGGAGAGGGCTGGGGTGAGGGAGCGCCCCCATCGTTGTCAGCCATGTGGCCATCGCGAGATCAGAGCCGTGGCACAGGCGCTCAGGCGCCCGCGCGGGCCAGCTCCTCGGTCAGCACGTAGCCCCACTGCGCGCCATGCATGTCGCGGTCGGCCACCGAGCCCTGGACCACCGGGCGCGGCAGGCTGATCTTGATCACGTTGAGCGGCGCCACGTGGAAGATGCGCACCTGCTCCGGGTCGCTGCGGAACATCGTGGCCATGGCCGGCCCGCTCAGGTGCGGGTCGGCGCACAGGTTGCGGAAGGTCTCGGCGTCGGCGCAGAAGATGTCGAAGGTCAGCCAGAACGGGCCGGCGCTTTTCGAACGGATTTCGTAACCCTGGGAATGGATCATGGTCAGGCTCCTGCGGTGGTGATGTCGAAACGGAACGGGGCCAGCGGGTCGGCCACCACCATCACGTGGTTGAGCACGAACTCGTAGATCAGGCCGCGATCCATGGAGGCCGGCGACAGCGGGAAGGCGTGGGTCGGCAGGTCCTTGTCCTCGGGCAGCGGGAAATGCAGCATGTACGGGTTGAGCAGGGCCAGGATGTCCTGGGTACGCGAGGCCTCGGGGCTGGTGGCGATGGCCAGCACGCCGATCTCCACCGGCTGGCCGACCTGCCGCTCCAGCTCGCCCAGCGCCGAATTCTTGCCGATGGCGCGGAACTGCAGGTCGTAGTCCGCCGGGCCGATGCCCAGGTTCTTCTCGATGCGCTGGCGCATCACGCCGTCCAGCAGCGCCAGCCACTCATCGAAGCGGGCGATGTATTCCGGCCCGCGCACCACGCTGAGCAGCACCGACTGGTAGCCGGCCGGGGCCGCGCCTTCCAGCTTCACGGTGTAGCGCTCGCTCGGCTCCCACACCGAGCCTTCCACCCGCACGCTGCGTTCGGACACGGCGGTGTAGGTGGCCGCCTCTACGTTCAGCGCGCCACCCGGCTCGACCAGCAGCAGCGGGTTGCTGTTCTCGTAGAGCATGTGCGCCATGACCGAGCGCGGGGTGAGCCGCGCTTGTTCGCCGAGGGCGGTGATGGTGAAGCCGCGGTCGTCGATCTCGGCCATCACCAGGGCGTCGGCCGGCGTGGTGGTGCACTGGGCGCCGCACTCCATGATCTTGCCCGCGTGCCAGGCCGGACCGGCCGGCGCGCCACGCATGATCGGCAGGCAGGCCAGCACCGCGGTGTCGGTGGCGCGACCGGCGACGATCACCTCGGCGCCCTGCTCCAGCGCGTGGATGAACGGCTCCACGCCCATCGCCGCGACGATGCGCGAGCAGCGCTCGACCAGCGCCTGGTCGATGGGCCGCACCGGGTTGAGCGGCAACACGCGGCCGTCGGCCCGCGCCTGGACCACCGTGGCGGCCGGCTGCTCGCCATAGATGGCGGCGATCTTCACGGTCTGCCCCAGCTCGGCGGCGACTTCCAGGCACAGGCCGCGCAGCAGGTCCACGCCCGCGTCGGAGCCGCAGGTGCCGCTGCTGCCGATGATCAGCGGCACGCCCAGCTCGGCGCGCGCCTTCATGTACACCAGCAGCTCGGCCTTGAGCACGGCGGGCGACGCCTTGGTCTTGCCGGTGCCCAGGTAGTGCGGGCCGGAGTCGGTCGAGCCGCCGTCCATCGCGATCACGTCGGGCTTCTCCAGCAGGGCCTGCTCGAACAGGTCCAGGCGTATGCCGGAGCCGATGCAGCCGGTGGGGACGAGTACTTTTATCGGTTTTTCCATGGGTCATTCCTCGCTTGGAAAGTGGCCACGCCCATCGGCGATGACGCAGGACGCTGGCGGCGTGTCGCCGTTCAGCACGGCGACGACGCACTGCGCGGCGATCAGGTTGGTGCGCTGCAGACCTTCATGGGTCGAGGCGCCGCTGTGCGGGGTGGCCACCACGTTTGGCAGCGCCAGCAGCGCCTCGGTGGTGGGCCGGTAGAGGGGATCGTTCTCGCTGAGGAACACGTCCAGGCCGGCGCCGGCGATGACGCCGTCCTGCAGCGCCTGGAGCAGCGCGCGGTCGTCGACCAGGCCGCCGCGGGCGGTGTTGATCAGGTAGGCCGTGGGTTTCATCCGGCGCAGGGCGGCGGCGTCGATCAGAAAGCGCGTGTCTTCCAGCAGGGGGGCGTGCAGGGTCACGTAGTCGCTCTCGCACAGCAGCCGGTCGAGGTCGACGTAGCGCACGCCGGCCTCTAGGCCGTATTCCCAGTCCGGGTTGGGCGAATACGCCAGCACCTCGGCGTCGAAGCCGGCCAGGCGCCTGGCGACACCGCGGCCTATGCGGCCCAGGCCGACGATGCCGACGGTCTTGCGGTACAGGTCGCGGCCCAGGGCGATGGCCCAGTCGCCCCTGACCATGCGCGCCTTGGCCTCGCCCAGGCGTCCCAGGGCCAGCATCATGGCGATGGCGTGGTCGGCGACGCTGGCGTCGTTGCCGCCGACGGCGATGGTGGCGACCTTGCCACTGGCGCGCACCGCCTCGACGTTGACCCGCTCGTAGCCGACGCCCCGGCGGGCGATCACCTTGAGCCGCGGCAGCCCGGCCAGCAGCCGGGCGGTGACCCAGGCGTGGCCGACGATCCAGGCGTCGGCATCGGCCAGCAGCGCCAGCAGCTGTTCCTCGTCGAGGTCGCCGTCGCCCTGCCGCTCCGACAGCGGCGCGATGCTCACCTCGCAGCCCTGGCTCCGCAGGTAGGCCAGGCTGTCGGGGTCGAAGAAGCGCTGGGTCACCAGGACCTTGCGCGGGGATTGCCTGTTCATTGCGTCTCTCTTCCTACGTTTCTCGCGGCAAGCCGCCGCCCATCCCCCTGTCGCGGACGACGGGGGCGTGGTGGTTCACGGGTGCGTGGTTCTAGAGGATCGCGCCGGTCGCCAGCGCCGCCAGGATCAGCACCGCGGAGCTGCCCAGCGCCCAGCCGAGGCAGTGGCGCTGCAGCTCGCCCATGTCGCGCTTGAGCAGCCCCACCAGCAGGTAGGGCGCCGCGATCAGCGGGCTCAGGGCGTGCACCGGCTGGCCCAGCACCGAGGCGCGGGCGATGTGCAGCGGGTCCACGCCGTACTGCCCGGCGGCGCCGTTGAGGATCGGCAGGATGCCGAAGAAGAAGGCGTCGTTGGACATGACGAAGGTGAAGGGGATCGCGGCCAGCGCGGTGATCAGGCTCATGTAGGGCCCGGAGCCCTCCGGCACCACGTCGAGGAAGGCCTGGGACATGCCGTCGACCATGCCCGAGCCGCTGAGAATCCCGGTGAAGGCACCGGCGGCGAAGATCAGCGCGACCACGTTGAGCACATTCTCCGCATGGGCGGCGACCCGCTCGCGCTGGTCGGCCAGGCGCGGGTAGTTGATCACCATGGCCAGGGCCAGGCCGACCATCATCAGCACCGGCAGCGGGGCGATGCCCAGGCCCATGGAGGCGACCAGGGCCAGCGTCAGCGCCAGGTTGACCCAGAACAGCCGCGGCCGGTGGCTGGCCTTGGCCTCGCGCTCCTGCGCCGGCTCCGCCGCCAGCGCCTGGCCGGCCACCCAGCCGAGGCGCCTGCGCTCGCGCTTGCCCAGCCACCAGGCGGCGGCGAAGGCGTACGCCAGGCCGGCCAGCATGGCCGGGATCAGGCCGAGGAACACCTCCAGCGCGTCCACGTGCAGGGCGCTGGCGGCGCGCGCCGTCGGCCCGCCCCAGGGCACGATGTTGATCACCGTGTTGGTCAGCAGCAGCATCACCGCCAGGATCAGCGGGTTCATGCCCAGGCGCAGGTACACCGGCAGGAAGGCGGTGACCACCACCAGCACGGTGGTCGCGCCGTCGCCGTCCAGCGAGATGATCGTCGCCAGCGCGGCGGTGCCCAGGGTGATGCGCAGCGGGTCGTCGCCGACCCAGCGGATGATCCGCTTCACCGCCGGCTCGAACAGGCCGGCGTCGAACATCACCGCGAAGTACAGCAGGGCGAACATCAGCATCATCGCGGTCGGCGTCACCTTGAGGACGCCGTCCATGATCATCTTGCCCAGTTCCGGCCCGAGGCCGAGCGCCAGGCCGAAGGCCACCGGCACCAGAATCAGCGCGACGATCGCCGACAGCCGCCGGGTGAGGATCAGCAGCATGAACACCGAGACCATCGCGAAACCAACCCAAGCCATTCTCTTGTCCTTGTTATCAGAAGCGTTCAGGTAGGGGCTCGCGCATCAGGCAGCGGGGCTGCCCGGATGCACGACGAAGCGAAAAGTACACATTGATCACATATACGTAAATCTGTATTTTTTTCGTACATCTTTCAGTCGAAAACCCAGGACAGCCCCACCCTGACGCCGGCCACGCCGGAGTCGCCCTCGCTCAGCGGGCTGTCGCCGATGCGCCCCGGCAGCCGCCGGTAGCTCGCCTCGGCATTCAGCAACCAGCGCTCGCCTAGCGGCTGCGCCAGGCCGAGCGCCACGCCCGGCACCACCGCGCTGCCGGGACGATAGCGCGCCACGCCGCGCGCCTCCTCGTCGCCCAGGGTGCCGTAGTAGTAGTTGGCGAGCTTGTCCGACAGATAGCTCACGCTCAGCGACGGCGTCAGCGTGGCATCGGCCAGGCGTAACGGATAGCCGTACTCCAGCTCAAGCTCGTAGCCGTCGCTGGCGCCGCTGACATCGCCCCGGGCGGTGGCCCGCAGCTCGCCGGCGGCGCCCTTCCAGGTGGCCCGCAGGCCGAGGTCGAGGCCGTTGTCGCGGTCTTCCAGCAGGTCGCGGTCGATGCCGTTGTCGGCCAGTTCGGCGCGGCCGAAGTCGTCGGCGTCGATGCCGTCGAAGCGGCCGGCGACGATGGCATCCAGGCCGAAGCCCTCGCCTTCGTACAGATGCACGCCGCCGGTCAGGCCACGCACGAAGAAGCGCTCACCCTCGTAGTGCAGCAGCGGCAGCGCCGACACGGAATTGCCTTCGCCGGCGTAGACGCTCTGCGCGGCGGACACGCCCAGGCCGATGGAGCGCAGGCCGGAGTCGCCGGCCTGGGCGGCGAGGGGCAGCAACAGGACGAGGGAAAGGAGATGGGTGGACTTCATCGGATCGACCTCTGACAGGGGAAGCTGGCAAGCGCTGGAAGGGCCTACATAGACGCCTCGCAGCAATGATTTACAGGAATGTAAACAGTCGACTAACATCGGTAAATCTGTACTGAAAACGTCTACCTGAAGGGCGCCATGGCCAACCAAGATGAGCTGTACCTCTCCGCCGAGGAGGCCGCCGGCCTGCTCGGCGTCAACCTGCCGACCCTGTACGCCTACGTGGGCCGCAAGAACATCCGTTCGGTGAAGATCGAGGGCTCGCGCAAGCGGCGCTACTGGGCGGCGGACATCCAGCGCCTGGTCAAGGGCTCGCGCAACGGCGGCGACGGCGCGCCGGGCAAGCGCGGCGCGGACTCCCACAGCTCGCTGACCCTGCTCACCGAGGACGGCCTGTACTACCGCGGCCGGGACGTCAACGAACTGGTGGAAACCGCCACGGTGGAGGAAGTGGCGGAGATGTTCTGGCAGGTGCCGGGCGCATTCGGCGACGCGCTGCCGCACATGCCGGCCGGCGTGCCGCAGCTGCTGGAGCTGTACGGCCACACCACGGTGATCGAGAAGGCCATCGCCCTGTTCCCCCTGGTGGAACGGGAGAACCCCAAGGCCTTCGACCTGTCACCGGAAGGCTACGCGCGCACCGGCGCCGACGTGGTGCGCTGGCTCGCCGCGCTGGTGGTCGGCGCGACGGCGCCGGATACCCGCCCGCTGCACGAATTCATCGCCTCGTCGTGCGGCGTCGACCAGCGCTTCGCCGACCTGATCCGGCGCATGCTGATCCTGTGCATCGACCACGAGCTGGACCACTCCACCTATAGCGTGCGGGCGGCGGCGAACACCGGCATCACCCCCTACTACGCGGCGATCACCGGCCTGGCCACGGCGCGCGGGCGACGCGTCGCCTACGGCCGTAACGAGGCGGTCAGCCACCTGCTGGAGGACATCTGCAACGCCAAGGACCCGGCCGAGCCGATCCTCCAGTACTACAGCCAGGGCGGCGACATCCCCGGCTTCTGCGCCAACGCGCACACCGCGCACCACGTGCACAGCGTCGCCGACCCGCGCGCCATCAACCTGAAGCAGACCCTCGACGCGATGTTCGCCGAGGACCCGGACTACCTGCGCCTGCTCAAGGCGATGCAGGTGGCGGAGGAACTGGTGCAGCACCCGGCGGAGTTCATCCTGCTGGTCAGCTTCGTCGGCCGCAAACTCAACCTGGGCGGCCAGGAACTGGCCCTCGCCGCCGTCGCCCGCCTGATCGGCTGGATCGCCCACGCCTGCGAGCAGTACAACCAGCACCCGCTGATCCGCCACCGCGCCCGCTACACCGGCACCCTGCCGGGCTGACCTCCCGCCCTGGCCGGCGCGCTATCCCGCGCCGGCGCCCTGCCCTTGCCGCCCCCCTTCGCCCGCGCCTCCCCGGCGCGCGGCCGACACGCATGCACAAAAATCGTACAGATTTACATGTCAATCGCATATGTATAGCGTCTTATGGAGATCAGTTCATACATATGTACAAAAACAGTACATCAATGCCCTGACTCGCCAAGCCTAGGGATGCCCGGGAACGCAGCGCTCGCTGGGGCCCGCATCGAAAACAAGAAAAGGTGAACAGACGTGAAACCAACCATCAAGCGGCCCGGCATGCCCGGTGCAGCCATCCTGGCGGTGGCGACGGCGAGCTACATGGCCGGCGCCCAAGCGGTCAATTTCAACATCGGCGAAGTGGAAGGGAAGTTCGACTCGGCCCTGTCCATCGGCGCGAGCTGGGCGGTGCGCGCGCCGGACCGCGACTTCATCGGCGCCGGCAACGGCGGCAAGGGCGATACCCGCACCTCCGACGACGCGCGCCTGAACTTCAAGAAGGGCGAGACCTTCTCGAAGATCTTCAAGGGCATCCACGACCTCGAACTGAAGTACGGCGACACCGGGGTGTTCCTGCGCGGCAAGTACTGGTACGACTTCGAACTGAAGGACGAGCACCGCCTGCTCTACGACATCCGCGACGACAACCGCAAGCGCGGCGCCCAGTCGTCCGGCGTGGAGCTGCTCGACGCCTTCGTCTACCACAACTACGAGGTCGCCGACCTGCCCGGCTCGGTCCGCGTCGGCAAGCAGGTGGTCAGCTGGGGCGGCAGCCTGTTCATCGGCGGCGGCATCAACAGCATCAACCCGCTGGATGCCAACGCCCTGCGCCGCCCCGGCTCGGAGCTGAAGGAAGGCCTGCTGCCGGTGAACATGTTCTACCTGCAGCAGGCGCTGGCCGAAGACATCAGCGTGGAGGCCTTCTACCAGCTGGAGTGGGACCAGACCGTCGCCGACAACTGCGGCACCTTCTTCGCCAGCTCGGACATCATCGCCGACGGCTGCGACGACCGTTACGTGGTCAGCGGGCGGGACATCGAACCGGGCCAGTCCGACAACAGCGGCCGCAACGGCAACACCATCTACCTGCCCCGCGGCGGCGACCGCGACGCCCGCGACAGCGGCCAGTTCGGCCTCGCCCTGCGCTGGTTCGTGCCGGAGCTGAACGACACCGAGTTCAGCCTCTACTACCTCAACTACCACAGCCGCATGCCGGTGGGTAACTCGGTCATCAGCAGCGCGGAAAACCCCTTCGCCACCCCGGGCTACGGCGCGGCCTACGCCCAGTACTTCCTCTCCTACCCCGAGGACATCCGCCTGTACGGCCTGAGCTTCGCCACCACCGTGGGCACCGCCTCCGTGGAAGGCGAGCTGAGCCACCGGCCGAACATGCCGCTGGGCGTCGACGACCTGACCTACGCCACCCTGCGCCTGTCGCCGCTGGTACCGAGCATCATCCCCAACTCGGGCATCCCCGGCGACGAGGTGCAAGGCTACACCCGAGTGCCCATGACCCAGGGCCAGGTGAGCGTGGTGCAGACCTTCGACCAGGTGCTGGGCGCTAGCCGCCTGAACCTGATCGGCGAGGTGGCCTTCAACCACCTCAACGGCATCAGCGAGGGCAAGTGGGGCGAGTTCCGCTTCGGCCGCGCCAGCCACTTCGGACCGGGCGAATACTTCGGCGAGGACGGCACCGACCTGTGCCGGGCCGTGCTCAGCAGCCTGCCGGAATACTGCAACGACAAGGGCTTCTTCACCCGCAACTCCTGGGGTTACCGCCTGCGCGCCGGCCTGACCTACAACGGCGTGATCGGCGGGCTCGACCTCAGCCCCAGCCTGGCCTGGTCGCACGACGTGGACGGCTACGGCCCCAACTTCACCGAGGGCAGCAAGGCCGTCAGCATCGGCCTCAGTGCCAAGTACCTGAACAACTACGAAGCCAGCATCAGTTACACCGACTTCTTCGGCGGCGACTACGCCACCAACGGTGACCGCGACTTCATCAGCGCCAGCATCGGCGTGACGTTCTGAGGATGCTCCACATGAATCGACCCACCCTCTTCTCGCGCTGCGCGCTCTCGCTGTGCCTGCCGCTGCTGCTCAACACCGCCCATGCCGCCGTGGACGCGGCGCAGGCGGACAGGCTCGGCACCAGCCTCACCCCGGTCGGCGCCGAGCGCGCCGGCAACGCCGCCGGCAGCATCCCCGAGTGGACCGGCGGCCTGGCGCAGGACGCCGGCCAGGTCAGCGACGGCTTCCGCGCCGATCCGTTCGCCGGCGAGGCGCCGCTGTTCACCATCACCGCGCAGAACCTGGACCAGTACCGGGAGCAGCTGAGCCCGGGCCAGCAGGCGCTGTTCGCCCGCTACCCCAACACCTACAAGATTCCCGTGTACACCACCCACCGCAGCATCGCCTGGCCGCAGAAGGCCTACGAGATCGCGCGGCGCAACGCCACCGCCACGCAGACGGTGGAAGGCGGCAACGGCCTGGAGAACTACTCCAGCCCGCTGGCCTTCCCCATCCCGCAGAACGGCCTGGAAGTGCTGTGGAACCACATCACCCGCTACCGCGGCGGCAGCTTCACCCGGGAAACCACGGCCTTCATGACCACCCCCACCGGCGACTACTCGTGGAAGACCGAGCGCGACCGCCTGGCCTACAGCGAGGAACTGCTGGACTACGACCCGAAGAAGTCGAAGAACATCCTCTACTACTTCACCTCCGAGAACATCGCGCCGGCGCGCGACGTGGGCGGCGTGCTGCTGGTCCACGAGACCCTCAACCAGGTGAAGGAACCGCGGATGGCCTGGCAGTACAACTCCGGCCAGCGCCGGGTGCGTCGCGCGCCGCAGGTGGCCTACGACAGCCCCGGCCCGGGCAACCTGCGCACCACCGACCAGACCGACATGTTCAACGGCTCGCCGGATCGCTACGACTGGCAACTGGTCGGCAAGCGCGAGATGTACGTGCCCTACAACAGCTTCCGCCTGGCGGACCCGGCCAACAGCTATGACGAGCTGATCACCCCCGGCCACCTCAACCAGGACAAGACCCGCTACGAACTGCACCGGGTCTGGGAAATCGTCGGCACGCTGAAGGAGGGGCAGCGCCACGTCTACTCCAAGCGCCACCTGTTCATCGACGAGGACAGCTGGACCATCGTCGAGGCCGACCACTACGACGCCCGCGGCAACCTGTGGCGCGTCTCGGAGAACCACATCCTGCCGCTGTACGACGTGCAGACGCAGATCTCCGCCGGCGAGCTGACCTACGACCTGATCTCGGGCCGCTACCTGGGCAACTACATGTTCAACAAGGTGAAGAACGCCTACCGCTTCGGCCTCAAGGCCAAGACCGCGGACTTCACCCCGGCGGCGCTGCGCGCCATCGGCATCCGCTGACCGCCGCGCCAGGAGGAACCGCCTCCAGCACACCCGTCATCGAAATCTGCTGGAGACCTTGCCGCCCCCTCGGGGCGGCTTTTTTATGGCTATGTCCCCGTTAGGCTCTGTACGAAAAGTCGTCGAGCGAAGGTCAGGCGAGGGCTAGG
>NZ_JAOCCV010000039.1:0-46974 GCF_029840585.1 Pseudomonas sp. GD03875
ACCCGTTAGGACACGCTGCCGTCAGCAGATCACGTCAGCGTGGCCACCCCAGATCAATGCCGGCTTTGCTCCAGGACGCGCAACGTGCGGATATCTGACCAGAACATCTCATTCGGATATGTCTGGCCACCTGATGCACTGAAGACCATGAAATGAGGATGTTCGTAGACCCCCTGCAAAGCAAGGAATACGCCCACGATGTGAACCAGGCACCAGAGAGGTTCCGGATCATCACCCCAAGCAAGCTCAACCAAAGCGGTCTTGCCGAGAAGTAAAACCGCCTCCTGAACGCTGATCGAACATGATTTTTTTTCATTGTTGACCAGCTTTTCGGCCTGGCCCGGCGAGGCGACAAAACCAGCAAACACAAGGGTTTCAGTAGAATTTGCGACAGCCATTTTCGATCTCCTAGTGATCGAGGGTGGTTAGCTGAACCCAGGAGTTGCCGCTCCTGGGCTCAGCGATTAAACCGGACGAGACTTGAGGTAGACCCTGATCGCCTGCCGGATATGGTGCGAGACGGACGAATCATCCCTCTCAGCAAAAACCTTTAACGCCTCCAGTTGCTCAGGTGGCAGCAAAAGCGTGTAGGGAACCTTCTTCGAACGTGACTCACGAACCGGCGCTCGCTTGGCTTCATCTGGAGCAACAGATGGCTGAACCGAGACCGCAGCCGGTGCAGAACGCGCAGCCTTTGCATCACGTAAAGCTAACAGCGATTTTTTCAAATCGAACGGCTTGGCATCGCCAACGAGGCGTTTTGCATGGGTCTTCGACATGCCCTCAAACTCAACAAACAGATCAATCAGTTCGCGTCGTTCAGACGATGAAATTATGTTAGTCATGCCTATACCATATGTATGTTATACATCGATTATCCATAAAAATGGATTTCTCGCAAGGCGCTGTAGGCCCCGTATTTACTGGGCTGCGTAAGAAACATGACTTATTGACGGTTTTCACACCGGTTTATCTGACGTGTTACGTGTTACAGGGACGTCAGGCGGGCGGCGCACGGCGGCCGTTGGTCTCGCACGCTCGACCTAACGGACGTCGGGCGCCGCCCGCCTAGCAACCTGCTGACGCGCTTCGCTTGTCCCCTACCCGCTCCCAGGACAACAAGTTGCCCTGAGCCCGGGCAGGCCGATTTGCATCAGAGATTGAGGATGGCTTTGCAAGCATCCTGCAAAGCCTCAAGACGAGAGTCGAAAGCCGAACTCTCAGCATCGAAATCAGACAGCCTGCGGCGCAGATCCCGAAGCTCTGCGACCAAGTGTGAGTGACGTTCCAGGATGAAACAAACGGCATCGAGAGGGTGCCGACTGGGCGCATAGAGCTGCGCCAGTTCGACAAGGTGTAGCGGGATTTCGAGGGGGGTGGGCTTGCACATAATCGGCCCTATGTTACGCGGCGCCCGGAGGCATAGAGATTGTCCGGGCGCCGCTCAACATAAGGCCGGAGCATTATGCGAACTTACGTATTGCGTGTCAGGAAAGTCACACGCCACTTTCGAATCGGAAATTCGGTCACGCCAGGCTGACACTCAGTCAGCCCGGGTATCCAGAGTCATCACCACGCGCCCGCCCGCCGGACAGGTTTCCATGAACTGGTTGGCCGCAACGAAATCCTCGAAGGCAAAGGTCTTGGCGATGGTCGGCTTGAGCAACCTGTCCGCGGCCATCTGGTTGATGCGTACGATCGCGCGCTGCACGGCAGCCTCGTCGCGCTGCAGGCCCAGTTCGGGCTGGCCGGTGAAATCCATCACGCAATGCCGGAAGAACTGCAGGTGCTTCTTGAACGCGGCACAGGCCGGAAACGCCGCATCGTTGCCACCGTTGACGCCGTAGATGATCAGCTTGCCGCGGGTCGCGGCCACGTCGCCGAGCAGCTTCATCTGCGGGCCCGCGCACTGGTCGAGCACGACTTCGACGCCCTTGCCGTCGGTGAAGCGCTCGACTTCCAGGACCAGATCCTGTTCTTCCGTATCGATCACCTTGTCGGCGCCCAGTTCGCGCAGATAGCCACGGGTATTGCCGTCACTGGTGGCCGCCACGACCTCGGCGCCGAGCGCCTTGGCCATCTGCACCGCCTGGGGCGCCAGGCAATGGGCCGCCTCGGTGACCAGCACGCGTTGGCCCGGCTGGACCTCGGCGAGTTCGACCAGGGCGAAATACGCCAGCATGTAGGGGGTGTAGAGAACAGCGGCCTCGGCCGGCGTCAGTACGTCCGGGTAGCGAGCCAAGCCCTTGGCCGGCATCAGCACCAGGTCGCCCCAGGCCGGATACTGGTTGGTACTGAACGCGGGAAAGCTGGCCACGGCCATGCCCGGCGCGAAGTCCGTCACGCCCGGCCCGACCGCCTCGATCACGCCGGCCAGTTCGAAACCGACGCCCGCCGGCAATTGGGCAGTCTGATCAGGTGCCAGGTTCTGCCTCCACAGCACGTCTCGCCAGCCGACGCCGAGCGCTTGGGTACGCACCAGCACCTCGCCGTGGCCGGGTTTCGGAGTCGGCAGTTCCTCCAGGCGCAACACGCTGGCGTCACCGAACTGATGGAAGCGGATCATGCGGGACATCACACACCTCGCCGTAGTCTCTATGGCCACGGACTCTATACGGGCTTTCCCTCGGGCACCACCCGGACGGATTGATAGTCACCATAAACGGTGCTGATCCGCGAGCGGCGGCGGGCTTGACGTTATCTTGCCACGGCCGCACCTTTCACACACCCAAAGTGGAAGCCCGCCATGAACCGCAACGATTTGCGCCGCGTCGATCTCAACCTGTTGATCGTATTCGAGACGCTGATGTACGAGCGCAGCGTGACCCGTGCCGCGGAAAAACTCTTCCTGGGCCAGCCGGCCATCAGCGCCGCCCTCGCCCGCCTGCGCAACCTCTTCGACGACCCGCTGTTCGTGCGCACTGGCCGCAGCATGGAACCCACCGCCCGGGCCAACGAGATCTTCGCCCTCCTCTCTCCCGCGCTGGATTCGATCTCGACCGCGGTCAGCCGGGCCACCGACTTCGACCCGGCCACCAGTACCGCGGTGTTCCGCATCGGCCTGTCCGACGACGTCGAGTTCGCCCTGTTGCCACCATTGCTGCGGCGCCTGCGCGCCGAGGCGCCGGGCGTCGTGCTGGTGATCCGCCGGGCCAACTACCTGCTGATGCCCAACCTGCTGGCCTCCGGCGAAATCTCGGTAGGCGTGAGCTACACCGACGAGCTGCCCGCCAACGCCAAGCGCAAGGTGCTGCGCCGCAGCAAGCCCCGCCTGCTGCGGGCCGACAGCGTGCCCGGCGCCATCAGCCTGGACGATTTCTGCGCCAGGCCCCATGCCCTGGTTTCGTTCGCCGGAGACCTGACCGGCTTCATCGACGAGGAACTGGAGAAGCTGGAGCGCAAGCGCCGGGTGGTGCTTGCGGTGCCCCAGTTCAACGGATTGGGGACTCTGCTGGCGGGCACCGACATCGTTGCCACCGTGCCGGACTACACCGCCGCTACGCTGACCGCCGCGGGCGGTCTGCGTGCCGACGATTTGCCGTTGCCGACCCGCACCTTCGAGCTGCATATGGCCTGGCGCGGCGCGCAGGACAACGACCCGGCGGAGCGCTGGCTGCGCTCGCGCATCCAGATGTTCTGCGGCGATCCGGACAGCCTCGGCTAAAGAAGACGGGGATCGAGCCGCAGCTCCACCTCGCGGGCCGAAGCCTGGCAGTGGGCGAAACCGGAATGACGGGGGTTGAGCAGGACGTTGTATTCCAGCGGCACGATCACCGAAGGCACCACCAGACCCAGCGAGCCCAGGCTATCTAGCCAGGCGTCGCCGGCCTGCTGGGAGGTCGGCGTCAGCGGCTCGGCGTTCCATTGCTCGGGCAAGGGAAACAGACGCATCAGGCTGTCGTCCGGCACCTGGATTTCCAGCACCACGAAATCCTCCAGCGCCTGCTCGTCCTTGAGGTGAACCAGCACCTCTAGGATGGCCAGGGAAATGCTGGTCGCGCAGTACACGGCGCGCCGCCCGACGCTGTTCCAGCGGCCACCGTACAGCTCCGCGCCCAGGCCGCTCCAGCAACTGTCGAGATGGCGACGCCGGCAGATGCGATAGAGCTTCACATGAACACGCCGTGTTCCAGACGATGGATCAGCGCCAGGACTTCCCGGGTGCCGAGTTCGGTGCGCAGGTACTCGACGGGCGTCTGTCCGCCCAGCGCCCGCTCGGCGCTGTTGAGCCAGCGGGAAGCCGCCTCGGCGTTGCCGCCGAACAGCTGCAGCGCCGCGTCGTAGATGGTCAGCAGACTGACTAGGCGATCGCTCTCCTCCCGCTGCAGGCGGCCGCTCTCGCGGCGCCTGGCCAGGGTGCGTTCGCTCAGGTTGAGGCTGCGCAGGATCTGCGCTGGCGCCAGGTGCGAGATACGAGCGAAGCGCTCGATCAGCGCGTGATTCATGCCCTTCTCTATCTCGCGTTGCAGCAGCCTGACGTCGGTGGGAAGGCCGAGAAGGCTCCAGATCGAGCCGTCGCGGGGCGGCGGCGGCTGGAAGCGCGGCATTTCGGCCAGAGCAGCTACGATAGCCATGGAGAACTCCTTCTGTCAGATGGCATTAAAATATATGCCATATGGCAATCATACTGCCTGGCGCCGCCCTCGCCAACACCACAACCACGCCCTGCTTTGATGAACCAAAATCACGCGCATTGATAATTGAATTTGTGGCGTTCGATTCGTGCCTTCAAATTCCGCGCCGCAGACTCCGCCCATCCACAAATCCGACTGGCGGAGTCAAACATGGAACAGTCACGCAATCTCTCCTGGCGCTTCCCCCTGGCCCTCGCGGCCATGCTGGTGCTGAGCGCCTGCGGCAAGGGCGAGGAAGTCGGCCAGCAGCCCTCGGCCGCCAAGGTCAGCGTCGCCGAAGTGATCGAACAGCCGATCAACGAATGGGACGAGTTCACCGGTCGCCTGGAGGCGCCGGAATCGGTCGAGGTGAGGCCGCGCGTCTCCGGCTACATCGACCACGTCGCCTTCGACGAAGGCAGCCTGGTGAAGAAAGGCCAGCTGCTGTTCCAGATCGATCCACGCCCGTTCGAGGCCGAGGTCAAGCGCCTGCAGGCCCAACTGCAACAGGCCCGCGCCGGCCAGACCCGAGCCATCAACGAAGCCCGTCGCGGCGAGCGCCTGCGCCAGAGCAACGCGATTTCCGCCGAACTGGCCGATGCCCGCGCCAGCGCCGCGACCGAAGCCCAGGCCGCCGTCGCCGCCATCCAGGCCGAGCTGGAGAACGCCCAGCTCAACCTCAGCTTCACCCGCGTTGCCTCGCCGATCGACGGCCGCGTCAGCCGTGCCGAAATCACAGAGGGTAACCTGGTCAACGCCGGCCAGTCGCTGCTGACCTCGGTGGTTTCCACCGACAAGGTCTACGCCTACTTCGACGCCGACGAGCGCGTGTTCCTCAAGTACATCGAGCTGGCCCGCAAGGCCGGCGGCGACGCCCGTGGCGCCAGCCCGGTGTACCTCGGCCTGTCCAGCGAGAGCGGCCATCCGCACGCCGGCCAGCTGGACTTCCTCGACAATCAGGTCAACCCGCGCACCGGTACCATCCGTGGCCGCGCCGTGTTCGACAACAGCAAGGGCGAGTTCACCCCCGGTCTCTACGCCCGCCTCAAGCTGGTCGGCAGCAGCACATACCCGGCCGCGCTGATCAAGGACGACGCAGTCGGCACCGATCTCGGCAAGAAATTCGTCCTGGTGCTCGGCGAGAACAACACCGTGGACTACCGCGCCATCGAGCTCGGCCCGAAGCTGGAGGGCCTGCGTATCGTCCGCACCGGTCTGGCCAAGGGCGAGAAGATCGTGGTCAACGGCCTGCAGCGCGCCATGCCCGGTGCCACCGTCGAGCCGCAGGCCGTGCCGATGGCCGACGAGGCCACCCTCGCCCAGCTGGCGAGCCTGCGCCAGGCGGTCGACAACCGCGATGCACCGCGCGTGGCGGAAAAGAACACCACCCTGCCCCGCTCGCCGCGTAGCTGAGCCAGACGTAGGGCGGGCAATGCCCGCGCCTCACCGAACCCGCGGGTTTCACCCGCCCTGCGAATGACCCAAGCCTGGCGCGCATGACGCGCCAAGTTCGAGGACTCCATGAACTTCTCCCAGTTCTTCATCAAGCGGCCGATCTTCGCCGCCGTGCTATCCCTGCTGGTGCTGATCGCCGGCGCGATCTCGCTGTTCCAGCTGCCGATCAGCGAATACCCGGAAGTGGTGCCACCCACCGTGGTGGTGCGCGCCAACTTCCCCGGTGCCAACCCCAAGGTGATCGGCGAAACCGTCGCCTCGCCGCTGGAGCAGGCCATCGTCGGCGTGGAGGGCATGCTCTACCTGTCCTCCCAGTCGACCAACGACGGCAAGCTGACCCTGACCATCACCTTCGCTCTCGGCACCGACCTGGACAACGCCCAGGTGCAGGTGCAGAACCGCGTGACCCGTACCATGCCGACCCTGCCCACCGAGGTGCAGCGGCTTGGCGTGACCGTGGACAAGGCCTCCCCCGACCTGACCATGGTGGTCCACCTGACCTCGCCGGACCAGCGCTACGACATGCTCTACCTGTCCAACTACGCCGCGCTCAACGTCAAGGACGAGCTGGCGCGGCTGGACGGCGTGGGCGACGTGCAGCTGTTCGGCATGGGCAACTACTCGCTGCGCGTGTGGCTCGACCCGAACAAGGTGGCCTCGCGCAACCTCACCGCCACCGACGTGGTCAACGCCATCCGCGAGCAGAACCGCCAGGTCGCCGCAGGTGCCCTCGGTGCGCCGCCCTCGGATGCCGGCAACAGCTTCCAGCTGTCGATCAACACCCAGGGCCGCCTGGTCAGCGAGGAAGAGTTCGAGAACATCATCATCCGCGCCGGCGACGACGGCGAGATCACCCGCCTCAAGGACATCGCCCGCATCGAACTGGGCTCCAGCCAGTACGCCCTGCGCTCGCTGCTGAACAACCAGCCGGCCGTGGCCATCCCGGTGTTCCAGCGCCCGGGCTCCAACGCCATCGAGATTTCCGACTCGGTGCGCGAGCGCATGGCCGAGCTGAAGCAGGCCTTCCCCCAGGGCATGGACTACGAAATCGTCTACGACCCGACCATCTTCGTGCGCGGCTCCATCGAGGCGGTGGTGCACACCCTGCTCGAAGCCATTGTGCTGGTGGTACTGGTGGTGATCCTGTTCCTGCAGACCTGGCGTGCCTCCATCATCCCGCTGGCCGCCGTGCCGGTGTCGCTGATCGGTACCTTTGCCGTGATGCACCTGTTCGGCTTCTCGCTCAACGCCCTGTCGCTGTTCGGCCTGGTGCTGGCCATCGGCATCGTGGTGGACGACGCCATCGTCGTGGTGGAGAACGTCGAGCGCAACATCGGCCTCGGCAAGTCGCCCATCGACGCCACCCGCCAGGCCATGAAGGAAGTGACCGGCCCCATCGTCGCCACCGCCCTCGTGCTGTGTGCCGTGTTCGTGCCGACCGCGTTCATTTCCGGCCTCACCGGGCAGTTCTACCAGCAGTTCGCGCTGACCATCGCCATCTCGACCGTGATCTCGGCGTTCAACTCGCTGACCCTATCGCCGGCCCTGGCCGCCGTGCTGCTGAAGGATCACCACGCGCCGAAGGACCGTTTCTCCCGCGTGCTCGACAAGCTGTTCGGCGGCTGGCTGTTCAACCCCTTCAACCGCTTCTTCGACCGCGCCAGCCATGGCTACGTCGGCACCGTGAAGCGCGTGCTGCGCGGCAGTTCGATCGCCCTGCTGGTCTACGGCGGCCTGCTGGCGCTCGGCTACCTGGGCTTCTCCAGCACCCCGAGCGGTTTCGTGCCGCAGCAGGACAAGCAATACCTGGTCGCCTTCGCCCAGCTGCCGGATGCCGCCACCCTCGACCGTACCGAGGACGTGATCAAGCGCATGTCGGAAATCGCCGGCAAGCATCCGGGCGTGGAGAACACCGTGGCCTTCCCGGGCCTGTCGATCAACGGTTTCACCAACAGCCCGAACAGCGGCATCGTGTTCACCCCGCTCAAACCGTTCGACGAGCGCAAGGCCCCGTCGATGTCGGCCGCCGCCATCGCCGCCGAACTGAATGCCCAGTTCGCCGACATCCAGGATGCCTACATCGCCATCTTCCCGCCGCCACCCGTGCAGGGCCTCGGCACCATAGGCGGCTTCCGCCTGCAGGTGGAGGACCGTGGCAGCCTGGGCTACGAGGAGCTGTACAAGCAGACCCAGAACGTCATCGCCAAGGCGCGCCAGCTGCCCGAACTGGACCCGATGTCGATCTTCACCAGCTACCAGGTCAACGTGCCCCAGGTGGATGCGGCCATCGACCGCGAGAAGGCCAAGACCCACGGCGTGGCCATCAGCGACATCTTCGACACCATGCAGGTGTACCTGGGCTCGCTGTACGCCAACGACTTCAACCGCTTCGGCCGCACCTACCAAGTCAACGTCCAGGCCGACCAGCAGTTCCGCCTGGAGCCGGAGCAGATCGGTCAGCTCAAGGTGCGCAACAACCGTGGCGAGATGATCCCGTTGTCGACCTTCGTCAAGGTGGAAAACAGCGCCGGTCCGGATCGGGTGATGCACTACAACGGCTTCCTCACCGCCGAGATCAACGGCGCGGCAGCGCCCGGCTACAGCTCCGGCCAGGCCGAGGCGGCCATCGCCAAGCTGCTCAAGGAGGAACTGCCCAATGGCATGACCTACGAATGGACCGAGCTGACCTACCAGCAGATCCTCGCCGGCAACACCGCGATCTTCATCTTCCCGCTCTGCGTGCTGCTGGCCTTCCTGGTGCTGGCCGCCCAGTACGAAAGCTGGAGTCTGCCGCTGGCGGTGATCCTGATCGTGCCGACCGTGCTGTTCTCCGCCATCGTCGGGGTGATCCTGGCCGGCGGCGACAACAACGTGTTCACCCAGATCGGCCTGATCGTGCTGGTGGGCCTGGCGTGCAAGAACGCCATCCTCATCGTCGAATTCGCCAAGGAGAAGCAGGAAGAAGGCCTGGATCGCGTCGCCGCGGTGCTGGAAGCCTGCCGACTGCGTCTGCGCCCGATCCTGATGACTTCCATCGCCTTCATCATGGGCGTGGTGCCCCTGGTGCTCTCCAGCGGCGCCGGTGCCGAGATGCGCCATGCCATGGGCGTGGCGGTGTTCAGCGGGATGATCGGCGTGACCTTCTTCGGCCTGTTGCTGACCCCGGTGTTCTACGTGCTGATCCGCGCCTTCGTGGAGAAGCGCGAAGCGCGCAAGGCCAACCAGATCGCCCATGAGGTGCATGCATGAAGCCGTTGATTCCCGCCCTGCTCGCCCTCGCGGTCAGCGCCTGCGCCGTCGGCCCGGACTACCAGGCGCCGGATACCCGGCCAGCGCAGATCGCCAGCCTGGAAGCCGGAAACTATGACCGCACAGGCTTCGAATCGGCCTGGTGGCAACAGTTCGACGACCCTACCCTGAGCCAGCTGGTGCAACAGTCGCTCAAGGAAAACCGCGAGCTGCGCGTGGCCTTCGCCCGCCTGCGCGCCGCCCGCGCCATCCGTGACGATGTCGGCAACGACCAGATGCCGGTGATCACCAGCCGCGCCAGTGGCGAGTTCGGCAAGGCCCAGCAACCGCCGACCACTGAGGAGCGCGTGCGCCAGGAACGCTACGACCTCGGCCTGGACATGGCCTGGGAACTGGACCTGTTCGGCCGCATCCAGCGCACCATCGAAGCCAGCGATGCGCAGAGCGAAGCCGCCGAGGCCGAGCTGTACCAGTTGCAGGTCAGCCTGATCGCCGAACTGGTGGACGCCTACGGCAACCTGCGCGGCGCCCAGCTCAGGGAGCGGATTGCGCGCGACAACCTGAAGAACCAGCAGGAGTCGCGCGGCCTCACCGAGCAGCTGCGCGACGCCGGCGTGGGCAGCGAGCTGGACGTGCTGCGCGCCGACGCCCGCCTGGCCGCCACCGAGGCCAGCCTGCCGCAACTGCAGGCCGAGGAAGCGCGGGCCCGCCATCGCATCGCCACCCTCCTCGGCCAGCGCCCGGAACAGCTCAGCGTGGACCTGTCGCCCCGGCCGCTGCCGGTGATCGCCAAGGCCCTGCCGATCGGCGACCCGGCCGAGCTGCTGCGCCGCCGCCCCGATGTGCGGGTGGCCGAGCGCCAGCTGGCCGCCGCCACCGCCAACGTCGGGGTGGCGACGGCGGACCTGTTCCCTCGGGTGAGTCTGTCCGGCTTCCTCGGCTTTACCGCCGGTCGCGGTTCGCAGCTCGGCGCCGCCGATGCGCGGGCCTGGGGCGTGGCACCAACCATCAGCTGGGCCGCGTTCGACCTGGGCAGCGTGCGGGCCCGCCTGCGCGGCGCCGAAGCCGAGGCCGACGGCGCGCTGGCCCAGTACGAGCAACAGGTACTGCTGGCCCTGGAAGAGTCGGAAAACGCCTTCAGCGACTACGCCAAGCGCCAGCAGCGCCTGGTCTCGCTGGTCCGCCAGTCCGAGGCCAGCCGCGCGGCGGCAGCCCAGGCCGCGGTGCGCTATCGCGAAGGCACCGAGGACTTCCTGGTGCTGCTCGACGCCGAGCGCGAACGCCTGGCCGCCGAAGACGCCCAAGCCCAGGCCGAAGTCGAGCTGTATCGCGGCATCGTCGCCATCTACAAGGCGCTCGGCGGCGGCTGGCAGCCCAGCGCCTGATCCATCGAGCCCGTCCGCCACGGCGGGGGCATGATCCTCCTGGGCCGACACCGCCCTTTGTCGGCCATTGCGCATCCCCACGGTTCAGCTCCTATCCGTGGGGATTTTTTTATCTTCAGACATCTCCAGCGCGCGAGTACCTGACTCCGCCTCCACCGAAGCCCGCGCGAGGATCATAGCCGGCCCATACCTCACCCCAGCCATATAGGCCGGGCGCCCAGCCGCGTACGGCCAGCCACTTGCGCAGTGCCTTGGCGCGACGACGCTCCTTGTGCTCGGACCATTCATCCCAGCCACGGCCATAGGCGCTTTCGTCATCGTGGAACAGTACGCACTCCACCAGCGCACCCTGGTGGAAGGCCAGCTCGATGCCCAGCCGGAAATCTCCGTCCAGCCACGGTTCGAGCCGGTACCAGACCCAGCCCGGCCCGTTCTTGCGCCGATGCAGAATCAAGCCCCCATGGCTTCCCACCAGAAACGACTCCTCCAGGCCTGGCGCAATATGCAGACCCGCCGGGTGCAGCAATTCGAAGACCTTATTCACTCGCCCAAGGCTCCGGATGAATCGCATCGGCGCCCACGGGCACGCCGTCGGCAGCAACGGCATAGCGGCTGGGAGCTTCGGGGCAGTGAGTCGTATCCATGTGACGCTCGAATCCATGGCGGTTCTATATGATGGGACGGCTATTCCCTTGCGACCAGCCTGGGAACGATCAAGCGCCCTGCTCACCCCTGGAAACCGCCATGCCGATCATGCCCACCGCCGTCCGCCAGCTCATCGACCAGGCCATCGTGCCGGGTAGCATGTCCCTGCCCCGCCACTACCCGCGGCCGGACGACTGGGATGGCTGGCAGATCGGCTTCCGCCGCCACGGCCTAACCGGCGAAAGTCTGGTCGGCACCGCGCCGGGCGCCTGGCAGCCCGGGTGGTATGTGATCGCGCTGAACGGCTTCGACGATCCGTTCTTCATCGACCTCGACGAAGAAGCGCAAGGCTTTCCCGTCTACTACGCGCCCCATGGCGCCGGACGCTGGGACGCCGAGTGGGTCGCCTCCAGCCTGCAGCACTTCGCCGAGATACTGGCCACTCTGCGCGATATTGCCGCAGACGAGACGGCGGCGCAGAACTACCTAGAGCGTGAGGTCGGCCTGGCCGGCGAACTGTGGCCCGAAGTGCTTGAGCACTACCGATCTGCAGCGTTGGTGGAACATGAAGATGTGTCCCTCGAAGCACCACCCGGTGATGAGATCTGGCAGCACGGAGCCCTGATCATCACCCGCATCGGGCCACAGAAGATGAAGGTCGTCCAGTTCCTCCGGCAGGCACTGGAGCTGTCGCCGCAGGAAGCACTGACGCTGGCGGGGCAGCAGAGCATCCCCGTGGCGCAGGGCTACCTAGTGCGCCTGCAGCGAACCCAGGTCCATCTGCAAGGGCTGGGCGCCACGGTGGAGTTCCGTCCGGACAGCCCGGCGCTGAGAACTTTCCAGCGCGACACGTTCCTTCGCATCGAGGAGCTGATCGACTGCGTCAAGGCACAGCAGGAGCGTGAACTGGCCTACGACCTGTATACGGCGGAGGCCGACGCCTTTGATCCTAGAGACGCGGTATTCCTCGCCGGCCCCGTGCAAGTGGCTGCAAATGGCGAAGAGGCATACCCGGACTCGGTCACCCGCCGGGGGCTACGGTTCTCCTACTCCGGCGAGCAGTTCCAGGACGTCGTCGACCTCGCCATCCAGCAAAAACCCGACGCCAGCCACGCCGAAATCATCCGCGCGCTCAACCACTACAGCGAGCACGACGACTTCCTCGATATCGGTGAATGACCTCAGCGCTGGTGGCTCCAGCGGCCTTACAGCCAGCGCCTGGCACATCCACCGCTCGGACAGGCCAGACAACCGAAAAAGTCCCCAAAACGAAAAAGGCCAGCTCATCTCTGAACTGGCCTAAGTCGTGGAGTTATTTGGTCGGGACGGAGTGATTCGAACACTCGACCCCTTGCACCCCATGCGCTTATTTTATAGATCCCCATAGATCGTACCGGACACTATCGGAAAGGCTAAACCCTAGTAAATACGCGCCTTAGAGGCTACTCTTTCATCCAATAGCATCCGATACCGTCCACCACCAGCCAAGCATTTTGGTGGCACAAAAGTGGCACAAAATTCGGGCGCGAGGAATTTTACTAGGGGTAGAGAGTGTCCAAGGTAACGATCAAGCAATTGGAGGCACTGACAGCGCAAGATGACGGCAAGGTCTTCCGTGAGGATGGAGGACTGGTTGCTGAGGTGCGTGTCGGAGTCCGCGGGATCACAGTTCAGTTCAGCTATGAATTCAAGCTGGATGGAGCGCGCACCAGGAAGCGCTTGGGTAGTTGGCCGAAGAAAAGCTTGGCGCAAATTCGGTCTGAGCGAGACGAAGCCCGGGTACTTGTCACAAAAGGATTGCACCCCACTCTTGCAGCAAAAGCAGCACGGATCGAAGCGCAAGCGGCAATCGCCACCACTATTGCTGAAGCAGAGCGTGAAGCCGCAGAAAACAAGACAGTGGCCGATCTGTTTGATGACTGGATACGTGACGGCGTCTCCCGCCAGGACGGCAATGCTGAGCTGATCCGCAGCTTCAAGAAGGACGTCCTGCCACTGATTGGCAAGAAACCGCTGCGCAACCTGAGCGAGAAGGATCTGCTAGCAGTCCTGCGCTCTGTCAAATCTCGCGGCCTCAATCGCACCGTCGTTATCCGCAGCAAGGACATCGGCCAGATGCTGCGCTGGGCCGAGAAACGAAAGCCATGGCGTGGCCTGATGGCTGACGGCAATCCGGCCGACCTGATAGACGTCAACAAGCTGCTGGACCATGACTACGAAGAACAGCGTGATCGACTGCTCTCCCCTGATGAGATTCGAGAACTGCGCGACATCCTCGAACGCCTGGAGAAAGACTACGAAGATCTTCCTGCTGGCCAGAAGTATTCCGGCATTCGACCGGTTAACACGCGTGTCCAGTGCGCGCTGTGGATTTGCCTGAGCACGCTCTGCCGAATCGGCGAGCTGCTTAAAGCCGAATGGCGCTACGTGGACCTGGAGAAAGGCACCTGGTTCATCCCGGCAGAAGCCACCAAGGGCCATAAAGGAAAGCGCCAGGATCACCACGTGTTCCTGTCAGCTTTTTCCATCACACAGTTCAAACGCCTGCAGAAAGAAACCGGCGAAACGCCGTTCTGCTTCCCCAGCAAAGACAATCAAAGCCACGTCGACACCAAGACCGTCAGCAAGCTCATCGGAGACCGCCAGTGTCGATTCAAGAACCGCAGCAAGCCACTGGCTGGCCGGCATCATGATGACTCACTGGTGCTGAGTAATGGTGCGAAAGGGGAATGGACGCCGCATGATCTCCGCCGAACCGGCGCAACCATGATGCAGGAGCTGGGAGTGACACTTGAGATCATCGACCGCTGCCAAAACCACCTGCTGGGCGGCTCAAAGGTTCGCCGTCATTATCTGCACCATGATTATGCCAAGGAAAAAAGCGAGGCATGGCGGTTGTTGGGCGAGAAGCTGGAGTCGATCCTTACAGGTAGCCCAGTAGCTGCTGTCGAGCCTCAGTAGCCAGCTTCTTTTTGATGGCGAAAGGCCAAGACATAAGCTGTGTCATCTGCGCGCTCATAGCGATACAGGGCGACGTAACCTGAGTCCCCAAACTCGATGATGAGCTCTCGCAGCTCAGGCAGATCTGGAAATGGGCGCCCTACTTCCGGACTTTCCTCCAATCGAGCGAATTGGCGCTCGATTGCCAGTGCAGCGCGGCGCGCGACCTGCGGATCTTTATCGGAGAGGAATCGCCGGCAACGCTCCAAACCCTTCGCCGCGCCTTCAGTGACAATCAGTCGTGGCACTTGGGAAGCTCTGCCTCAGCATCTGTACCCCAGCTACCAAGCCAGGTGCGAGCCTCTTGGCCGGTCAAATGCCTACCGGTTTCCTGATACGCAGCCCAAGATGCCAGCGCTTCTTGTTTGAAGCTCTCGCGGGCCTCCTCACGCTCGACGTACTGGGTGATCGCCTCACGCATGATCCAGTGAGATGAACGCTGCCGCAAACCAGCCAAATGCTGAATGCGACCTTTCAGCTCGTCGTCAATTTTGATGGAAGTGGCCATGGTTAGCCCTCCGTTATCTAAAGGTATTACCTTTTAATAAGGTAGCAGAGAAAAAACTGTGCTGTCCATGAATACGCCGATGGGCATAGCGCCGGATGGTCCAATCCAAGCTGGAGCATCTGCTTACAGGTCTTCCAGGGACACTTGAATGGATTTTTCAGCTGCCCGAGCCTTCGCCAATGTAGCCAGCTCGAAATCGTCCAGACGTTCCAGTATTTGCTTGTACAGCTCTGCTGGCACTAGATATGCCATAACACGATCTTGGTCGAGCAAGGCTACAGGGGCACCTGCGGCTTCAGCCAAAATGCGGGATGGGTTTTTCTTCAGCTCAGAAATGCTGACTGCTGCCTGAGAGAAGATCTTTTGCATAGAAAGCCTCTTTGTCCCTATTGCCCGAGGGTTGCAGGACGAATCTGGATGAGAGATCACTACCCCGGATGAGCTTGAAGCCCACACGGCCTTTCAAATATAGATAGGCCAGACTTTTATTTGTTAACTGGGCCGGACACTGATGTCGGAATGGGCAGAGTTCTGCACGAGAAAAAATGACCATCCACAGCCAGCAACAAAGCAGCCGGTAGCAACAGGCAGAAACCGGCCGATTCTGTTGAAAAACTCCCTCGGCGATTTTCTTCGCCGAAAGTGCACGGCTGAGGCTGAAATCTGAATCGTTGCGCTGGTCGAGTTGCTCTGGATTTCGCGTAGAAGCGCTCGATTTGTACATTTTTCCGGCTACGAGCAAGCAGCTCTGTCGCACATCGAGTTTTTCAACAGAATCGGCCAGAAGCAGTCACTAGCTGAGAAGGCACACGCCCCTTCTCGCAAGCCTTGCTTGAGGCCGGAAGCATGGCCTATTCAATGTCGTTCGCCTTGCGCATCTGAAATGCGCTCGCGGAGCCTGTTCCAGTGTGGTTTGAGCTGCTTCTTGATCGATGGGGCGTTCATGATTCTGGCTGCCCGGTAGCCATAAGAAATGAAATTCCTTCGGCCCAGGTAGGAGTAACGCTTGTACAGCTTCTTCAGGAACATCGAACGGGGCAGCTGGCCTCTGGAAATTCGCTTGGCGTTGACCTTATCCATGCATTGTTCCGCCATCCAAATGCCTTTCCTCACACGATCCTGGTAGCGAGCCAGTGACGATGAACGCAGGTAGATGTTGGTCCCGTCGAAGATAAAGCCCAGGTATTGCAGAGGTCGGTCAGATCTCAAGCCCTTAGCCGAGAGCTTAAATTTGCAGGTCTCCGTCTTGGAGGCCTGGATCTCCAGGCCTATCGCATTGACCCGTTGGTCGACTAGGGCTTTGGCCTCCGCCTCCTTCTCCAGCGGCACAATTAGCAGCACATCATCGCAATACCGGTAATAGGCACCGCCGCAGGTTTGGAGATAGGTGTGGATCTGCTCATCGAAGCCCATCATGTACACGTTGGACAGTAGGGCGCTGATAGGGGAGCCCTGAGGGATACCCTTTTTATCCTTGTTGGTTTCGATCAGGCCGCCATCACGCACCTTGGTCCGGAACTCATGGGGCTCGCATATTCGCTTGCGGCCTTGTTTTGAGGTGTTCTTGGAGAGCCCCAGCTTCTCGTAGACTTGGTCCCTGTAGACGAACGAGAACTTGGTGAGGGATCGATACACCGCGTAATGGTCGTCGGACAACTGGCTGGTGCCTAGTAGCGTCTGCCAGGCACTTTTGAGATGCGCATGATCTAGGTTGTCAAAGAAACCTTTGATGTCGATGGCGATGACGCAGCAGGAGTCTCGCGTCGCGATATCTAGGAACGCCTCGCGAGCAAAATTGATATTGCTTTTGCCAAGGGCCCGAAACGCCAGAATGGCGGGGGACCACTGCACCTTAGCCAGATGGTCCTCGTAGGCCTGGTTCAGCAGTTCGCAGTAGTAGGAATAAATGTGGCTGTCGACATGCGCAGCGTAAGAAATGGGCCGTTCTTTGGGGTCTTTTTTGACCACCTTCCCTATACTTTTGTCGAAAAACACTTTCTGTGTTTGTGCGACATAGCGAATAAAGGGATAAAAGGCATGCTTAGCAACAGTCTTAGGGCTTGAGACTATCTCTAGCGCCGCAGCCTGGTTGATCGGGCGATCAAAGTGCAGATAGCCCCGAGATTTGTACCAATTTTCTGGCATCAGCGTACATCCATGTTCGAGCCAACCGGCCAGGCATAGGATGGCGGCAATCCTCAGCCGCCTGGCCGGATAAACTCAAATGCTCCTCACATCATCCAATCGGTGTTGGTCACCCAGTTCCGATTTCGCCGCGATTGCTAGGATCGACGTATAGTGTCAGCGTCACACTTGGAGTACCTATGAAGATAAGTATCCGAGGGCTGCTGGCCGCATTGCTGGTCACCCTGGGTTGTTACACCTGGGATGCCGCCTTGGGGCTTGACAGCTTGTGATGCACCTTCGGATCTATACCCGAAGCCCTTGCAGGCTAGCATAAATCTGGCTGAATCAGCCCCCCATCCTCGATGGAGCTCATCAGAATCACTGCTGTGCCAGTTCCGGTAGGGGACATCCACTAAGGGCTGCTCGCCACAGAGTATGATCCCGGCTAGCGGCCTGACCGAGCCCCAAGATCGACCGCACCGAAGGTGATCATGACGGTGGAGAAAAGACATGGGCCCCAAGCAAGTGACTATCGAAGACTGGGACGGCGATGGCGCTATCCGCATGCCGGATGAAGCCCTTCAGGAGCTAGGCGTCGACGTTGGCGACACTCTCTATGTGATCGAGGAGTACGTCGGCAATGCCCGGTGCCTTGTACTCAGCAATACACCACAGATCCCGGATCGTACCGATGAGCTGGTCGCCCACTGGAATCGAGATGGCGACGAATAGCGCCGATCACAGCAGGCAGCTTTCGCCTGTAGATTCAACCGGTCGACGCAATCAGGGACAACCAATACCAGTCGGAGTGAAGGCAGCATCCCCGCTCACTGACCTGATGCTACCTTGAAAGCCATTCACACCTGGAGTACTAGCTGGACACTAAATCACGCAAATTACTGATAATCTGGGCAGCTGCTTGCTCTGGCGATTGCTCTCGAAGTATTGCCAAAGCTTGTACAGTTTTCGGAATGTCTGTGACAGGCCTGATTGACCGTCCCTCGCTCTGCACGAACGGGCCATCGGTCTCTGTGAGAATTCGACCAGGAGGCAGTGAGGCAACTAAATTTCGATGTTTAGCTGAGGTCAGCATCTGAGAATTGATCGAAAAATAGCATCCAAGCTCCACAGCCCTTCTAGCCTCACTAGCGGAGCCAGTGAACCAGTGAAGCACAACTGTTCCGCGGTCGCGCGGAAGCAGGCGTTCGATATGTGACAGAACTTTTCCCACACTGCGTACGCTGTGGACAGTGAGGATCTTCCCGCCCTGCTCCGAGCAAGCCTCCAGCACCCTCTTAAACACACGCTCCTGGGCCTCAAAGCTTCGATAGAACTGGGGCCCGGCATCAAGCCCCACCTCTCCAACGTATCGAGTCTCCTCAAGGAGGCGCTCTAGGAGCGGCAGCTCCGATTCACGCTCTGCCACCAGTTGGGGATGTAACCCCAATGCCACCCGGACATGTCGAGAGGATGCCGCAAGTTCACGATTGCGCCGCCATGCTTTCGGTGTCGTGGTCACGGCCAAGGTAGCGACCTCTGCCTGATCGCACTCCAATATGAGGCGCTCATGATCAGGATAAAGGTCGAGATGGCAGTGGAAATCCACCCATTTTGGAATCGGGCTTTTTTGCGGCTTCATAGAGGTATAGCTGTGACACCCTTGAGATAGTCGTCGACCTCCAGCAGCCCATTCCGATAGACCTGCTCGAAGTCCCCTAAACGGTCAGGGTGATCGATCAACGGCCCCGGCTCATGAATTGCGAACTTGGCTCGGTGAGGCGCACGCTTGAGACGCGCGATGGCGAGCTGGAAGGAACGCACATGTTCGCCGTCAGACTTGTTAGTGTCCAGCGCTTGCGCATGCAGATCTGGGATGACATATCGGGTCTGATCGGGGCCACACCCACGGAGAATCGCTGCCCGCCTGATGATGCAGGGGACGCAGAACCCACAGTGCTTGGGGGATCGATTCGAGGGATCAGGATGGTACCTAGCCTTTCCAGGCGAGGAGCATGACATAGTCAGATGCACATGATCCGCTAGGAACGCAGGGTCAGAGCACTGCTCTGCCATTTGCCCCTTTGTCAGATGGCTGAACATGTTGAACAGCCTCGTGCTAAGGCCCAAACGCCCAAAGAGCTCATTCACCCGCGCCATGTAGTATGGATGCGTCGTGCGCGTGCTACATGCACCCAGGCGGCGTGGGTCTAAGGGGACGTTCAGAGATATCAAGCCATTTTCAGGCACATGAATGGTGATCGAATCGCCGATAGCTTCCGCAGCCATGGCCGCCAGCGCGAAGAACAGGAATGAGCGCGCTCGAAGTGTATCTTCACTACCCCCACCTTCCACGAGATCGTGCGGGAACCCCACACGGGCCTGGACGTGGTTGATCGATATCTCGGAAAACCTTTCCTGCAGCGCTGCCCGGCAGTCGTTCTGATAGGTGCTGGTGCTGTTGGTGTCCCAGTAATGGCTCACAAGCAATGGCTTGCCGCCGCCACTGAGTAGATCGATCGCCCCGATGAAGCTGTCCATCCCCCCTGAGAACAGGCAGACGCTATCCGACTCATCTGTTCTCAAGCTCTCCGGAGCGGGAGATAGCTCATCGATATCCAAGGGCCGCTCGCGGAAGACCAGGCGCCAGCGATCACCAGTGAGGAATTTCAATGTCGAGGCCAGCATGTCAGACGATGCTTTCCATAGTGCTGGATCTGCGACGGGGACGTAGAGGTCGATCTCTCTCGTCCAGGAGTTCTCTGATTCAGTGTCTCGTGAGATTCTGGTGTCCGCTGCGGTAAGGGTCGCTGCCAGCAGTGCCAAGTCTACGGCGGTCTCTCCTGGGGTCAGACCCAGATCAGCCAATTGCTCAATGGCTTGGCCAATCCCGTACTGCAATCGCCCGTGTCCGTCGAGGAACTGGATGTCGGTGATGACACTGCCAGGCTGCAGTAGCGCTAGATCCTGGTCATCCGTTTCGCCAAGCCGACAGATGATGCTGTGGTGCCTCATTCCAGCCCCTCCGCTGCAGTCGCGATAAGATCGAACGCCGCTTCATAGATCGCAGAGGTGACTTGATTGACCTCTTGATCTGTGGGAGCCGGCCATTGCTCAAGCCGATTGGCGAGCTGGCCCCGTGTACAGCCTGTGATGAAGGAACTCAGCTGAGATTGGATGCGCTCAACTGCATCCACATCATCCGGCATGGTGATCCCCCGGCCGCCCAAGTCCGCCATGATCATGCTCTCAATCGAGTTCGCTACGAAATCGAGGAAGAAGTTCTGCCGATCAGTTTGAGTCATATCCTCGAAGCTACCACTGCCTGCCTCGTCCAGTTCCGCGATCGTGTTCAGTGCAGCCTGGCGAGCAACACCTTCGTCAATGGCACCGCCAGGCGGGCAAATGAACTCAAGCAGCGAGAGCAGCACCTGAGAGGCCGGTTGCCCTGGCGCTACGGTGAGCTGCAACCGCCGCAGTGTTTCCGCGGCCCCGTTGCGCTGAACATCTCCGAAGATACTGAGCAACTTTGCCGCAGCAGCGCGGGATGTCCCCATGCGGCGCGCGCCTCTCGACGATCCTCCTACGCCTTTACGCACATATGAAGACAGGGCATTCCCCAAATCGCTGGGGCTTCCAGTGCGGGCGAACCGAGTGAAGCTGCTGCGAGCCCCCCGAAGTGAGCCAGTGCCGTCATTGTTTACTGGCCCTGACGGAGCTGAGCCTGGCTGAGATGGCGTAGAACCGGGCTGAGATGGATTAGATTGGCCTGGCCCGTTCGGTTGAGCGGCCGGAGCAGCTGGTTGTGCGACATCATCAATCCAGGAGGGCACCAAGCCGGAGCTCGGGCCTCCATATCCTTTGGAGGTACCCATATCAATCCTTATGATTTCCCGCTTAATTCAAGTACGCGCTTGGCTGCCTTTTGAAGCGTCTCGTTCTCAATCTGCTGACTCCAGCCCCTCAAAATTCCCTCAAGCCCCTGGATGGCATTTGTATCCTTAAGGCACTCATGCCATGGGGCGGGAGCCCACATGCCAAGCTTGGGCGTGGGCAGCGATCGGACGAACTCTATTAGGCGTTTCTGCAGCGCGGGGCGCTGTTTGACAAGTTCGATCAAGCCCGCAACGCCTTTGGGTTGATTCGAATAATCATCTGCTTGGATTATCCGATCACGGAGTGCATCAAAAACATTCTCGGCATCAATTTCAGCTAATGCCACGATGTCCTTCTTCGTGGCCGCTTGCCGGACCTGCAATGGCGGGCCCATTAGCTTATCGACGAGCGCCTCAAGATGGCTCACTGCGACTTGCCCCATCAAGGAGCTGCGTTTGTCTCGAGTCACGAAGATGTAGGGACGCAGATCAACGCCGGTCAGCACGGGATCGATCGCCGCCCAATTGCTGATCCAATCGCTCTTCTCCCAATCGTTCACATCGCCAGAGTTGGCCACTGCCTTGAGCTTCCCAGAGCCTTTCCCCTCACCCGGCTCTGAGTCGGATCCCTTGGACTTCTTAGCCCGCTTTTCCAGCTCCGCGATGGCAGGTACCGTACCGTCCGCATCCAGGCTCGCGATCCGGGCCAACTGCTCGTAAAAGTCTGGGTGAAAACGCTCCGCCAGCATGATTTTCGCAAGTATTGGACGCCGGATATCCTCAGCAAACCCACGAGCCTCGGCGATGGCGTAGCGCAGCATCATGGAGTTCAGGAAGCGTTTGATCTGCCGGGGGTTGCCCCGAGTACCCTCGCTCAAGATCCGGGCCAGCAAGGCGCTGGTATCCAATGCTTCCTGGGCAAAGTCGGGAAGCGGGCTGCCGAAAGCGCCAGCTACGGCTTTGCGGTCGAGGCCGGTGCTCTTCCAGGGACGGAGCATGTCCTGTTGAGCGGTATTCAAGAGCTTCTTGAATCGATCATCATCCGTTTTGACGAAGCTCTCCAGCTGAAGCAGCGTGATGTAACTCCGGGTCTCTGCCAGCCCCAGCGCCGGGATGCGGAATGGTACTTGAATGAGTTTTTCAAGGTAGTTGCGCGCATAGGTCACCGGCCCCGCACCCTGTGGCAGGTCTGGGAAGTGCTCGCGCACTGCGTATTCAATCATCGCCTCATCGGCACCGACCACGAACGCCGTCCGGTTTACGAAGAGGAAGAGACGGATAGCCTCAAGCGTGGCGATGGCAGTCTTGGGCAGGCATCGATCAAGGTCATCAACGATAACTACTAGTTGGTCTATGTCTGCGGCCGTTAAGAGTTCTTCGAACTCGGCCCGGAACTTATGCATGTGCTCGGGAAGCTGCTCAGAATCTGTTTCAGCATCCTTAATGAAACCCCCGGCCTTCTCCGCAAGGCCCGTGAGGCTTTCAATGCTCAGATGGTCACCCGGGTTCTGCACGAAGGCGGAAATGGACTCCACTGCCCCTTTGAGCTGGTCAATACTGGGAATGCCGGTCAACGCGGTGAGCCCTAGCCCTCCAGCATGCTTGGCTAGCTTGAACCAATCAACGCGCCGCAACACTTTTTTTGCAGCATCAGCGACCTTTGTAGAGTTAGGGCGAGCGCGGCGTAATTCATCGACAATCGTCTGGATGACGACAGTCTTTGCATCCTCGAAACCTTCGAATGTCCAGCCGTTGAACCAGATGCAGCAGACGCGATCATCAGAATTGAGGATCTGCTGTGTCATCTTCAGAACGCTGGATTTACCGGCACCCCAGTCGCCGTGAACGCCAATGGTGACCGGTGCCCCCCGTGATTCTCGAAGTAGACGTTCTACTGTTTTAGCGATGGGGGTGTAGTACAGCAGGTCAGTAGCCGTTTCCTGGTCGTTCAAGAACATGCAAAGAACTCCCTTCCTAGCATTTGAGATCTACCCATTGAAGTAAATTCAGCGCTGGAAGACAGCTGTTTTCACATCACCTGACGGGCATACATAGATGCCACGAGTAGGCCAAAGCCAGCGCACTGCTGTCAATGCACCAAGCTGATGTGGCCGCGCTCGCTGTGTCTCGTACGGTGCGGCATCACGCTGAATGCCTCCTGCTGTTGTAGACACTCAATGAGCGCTTTTGGCCGACTCCAGCTGCTGCAAAGCAGCCATTCGATTCAAAAAAATCTCGACCACACATTACTGCCATGACATCAGCACCAAGGAGGATCTTCCCATGTCATTGCAGTGCCCCCGCTGTCACTCCCCCAAAGTCGCTTCTTTCCATCACGCCATGAAAACCGGCGCAGCCATCGGCGCTGTCGGTGGCCTCGCCCGTGGCGTCAGTGCTGCTCTTGCAGGCGGCAAGGCCGGCGCAGCGCTCGGCGTAATCGCCGGCCCTTTCGGTATCACACTCAGCTCGGTATCGGGCGCCATCCTCGGTGGCCTGGCCGGAAGCGTCGGTGGCTGTGCGCTCGGCGCTCAGCTTGGCGAATCGCTCGATCGCCATGTGCTGGCCCACAATCTCTGCCTGCTCTGCGGTCACCGCTTCAACCTGCCGGCCTGATCCGGCAACCGCTCTCCTCTTCCTTATCTCTCATTGATTGCCGGTGCTGCGCCATGCGCGGCGTTTATGCCGGCCTGCACCCAAAGGAAATTCGTCATGGCTCATCAAATCGAACAAATGGCCTATGTTGGCGCTACTCCGTGGCACGGCCTGGGCAACAACCTGCCGCAGAAACAGCCCATCGAAGTCTGGCAACGCGAAGCCGGTATGGACTGGCAGATCCTGGAAAGCCCTGTGCATTTCAAGTCGGACGCAATCGGCCACCTGGGCGCGATCCATTCGTTCCCGGAGCAGAAAGTGCTCTACCGCTCGGACAGCAAGGCACCGCTGTCGGTGGTCTCGCAGCGCTACCACACCGTTCAGCCCAAGGATGTGCTGGAGTTTTACCGGGATCTGACCGAGGTCTCCGGCTACGAGCTGGAAACCGCTGGCGTGCTCAAGGGCGGGCGCAAGTTCTGGGCGCTGGCGCGTACCGGACAGGGCGCTGCACTCAAGGGTAACGACCAGGTGAATGGCTATTTGCTGCTGGCCACTTCCTGCGACGGCACCCTGGCCACTACAGCAACGCCTACCACCATCCGCGTAGTCTGCAACAACACGCTGACCATCGCCCTGGACGGCACCAGCCGTGCGATCAAGGTGCCGCACAGCACCCGCTTCGACGGCGACCTGGTGAAGAAGCAGCTTGGCATCGCCGTCTCGCAATGGGACGACTTCATGTACCGCATGCGCCACCTGGCTGAACGCAAAGTGCAGTGGCATGAGGCACTGGGCTTCTTTATGAACGTGATGTGTGAGACCAACCCGACCGGTCCGCTTCCTGAACAGCTGCCGAACGAGCGCGCTCTGCGCAAAGTTCAGGAGCTGTACGAAGGCCGTGGCCGGGGCAGCCAGCTGGACTCAGCACGCGGCACTGCCTGGGGCTTGCTCAATGCCGTGACCGAGTACGTCGATCACGAACGCCGGGCGCGCAGCACTGAGTATCGATTGGACTCTGCCTGGTTCGGCCAGGGCGCGCAGATCAAGCAACGCGCGCTGGACGCAGCACTGCAGCTCGCCGCTTAAGCTGATGCGGCATAAACACAACCCCTGATCGCCACAAGGGTGATCAGGGGTTGTTCAGCTGCTCTGCATTAAATGATCGCCCTTAATCAGGCGTTCACCCAATCCTCGACGCGCAAACCTGGAACTCGCTCGAACTCACGAAGATTATTCGTGACCAGAATCAGTCCCTGGGCACGTGCGTGTCCTGCAATCATCTGATCATACGGGCCAATAGGCTTGCCGATACGAGCCAGCTCAGCTCGCAATTGCCCGGAATGAGCCGCTGCCTGAGCGTCGTAAGGCAGTACTTCCAGGCGCGCAGCAAAACCTTCAACGTCCGCCAGATTACGCTCGGGATTAGCGGACTTCTCGGCGCCGTAAATAAGCTCCATCAGGGTGACAGTGCTGATGCTCAGCTGCCCTGAATGGCGCTTGAAGGCTTCCCGCACCTGCTCAGGGCGATTCTTGATCGTGAAAATGCAGATGTTGGTATCAAGCATGTATTTCAGCATCAGAACGCATCTCGCTCTTGATCTGCAGGCTGCTCGCGATCCGCCATGTAGTCAGCGGTCACACCTTCGCCATCGAACCAGACGTCCCAGGCTTCGCCTGCCGGCGTGATGATTCGGGCTCGACCAACTACCACTACATCCACCCGCTTCACATCCTCAGGCAGCGCAACCGCCTTGGGCAAACGCACCGCCTGACTGCGGTTGCTCTGAAAAACTGCACCTTGTTCCATGGAAACCTCCTGGGGATATGCCTTACGTATAGCCCATTGTGCCAATCAAGCGGGATATGTCAAAGGCATATCCCTAACTAGCCATCCACCTACCACCATAAACGCCCGGTCAGCCTTGTGCTGGCTGGGCGTTTTTATGCCTGCAGGAGAAACATGATGAAAGCTACTTCATTAAACCGCAGCACCAGCAAATCCCGCCCGGCTCTGCGCCTGGTCAGCACCAAGGAACTGCCGCGCGAGGACTGGCTGCAGATCCGCAAGCAAGGTATCGGCAGTTCGGACGCTGCGGCTGCGGTCGGTCTGAACCCCTATAAATCGCAGCTTGAACTGTGGATGGAAAAGACCGGCCGTGATGCTGGCATGCCCAAGGCCGACCCACAGGATGAGGAAAGCCCGATGTACTGGGGCAACGTGCTGGAGCCCATCGTGGCGTGGCACTACAGCAAGCGCACCAAGCACAAGGTCCGCCGCATCAATGCCGTGCTGCAGCATCCGAATCCGGAGCTGTCCTGGATGCTCGCCAACATCGACCGCGAGGTGATCGGTGCTGACGACGTGCAGATCCTCGAATGCAAGACCGCCGGCATAAACGGGGCACGCCTCTGGAAAGAAGGCGTGCCTGAGTATGTACACCTACAGGTGATGCACCAGCTCGCCGTCACCGGCAAGCAGGCGGCGGATGTGGCAGTGCTGCTGGGCGGCCAGACGCTGGAGATCCATCGCATCGAGCGGGACGAACAGATGATCGCTCGCCTGATCGAGCTGGAGCGCCGGTTCTGGCACTACGTGGAAACCGACACCCCGCCTCCGGCTGATGGCACCGCATCTGCCGAGGCCGCTCTGCGCTGCCTCTATCCGGAGGACAACGGCCAGGTGGTCGACTTCAGCCAGCATGCGGGACTCACCGCCGCCTTCATCGAGTTAAAGGCGCTGCGCCAGTCGATTGCCGACAAGGAAAAGCGCGAGGCTGAGCTCAAGCAGATGCTGCAACAGGCCATGGGCGATGCTAGCCGGGCGGAGTTCGCCAGCGGCTACATCACCTGGCGCAAGGCCAAGGACAGCATCGGTCTCGATGTCGCGCAGCTACTCAAGGACAAGCCGCACCTGCAGGCCAAGTACCCACTGCTGAAACCGGGTGCGCGGCGTTTCCTGGTCGGTTGAAACACACTCCCATCATCCCTTCCCCCCTTGGCCAGTCCATGCCGCTCACCCTGCATGGCTGGCCTAATGAGATGGTCACCCCCGACACCCTGCGAAGGCTAGCCTTCGCAGGGTGTTTATTTCCAGAGGCCATCGCCATGAACAACGCAGCATTGATCGGTATTGATCTGGGCAAGCACAGCTTTCATCTGCACGCCCAAGACAGCTCCGGGCGGGAGGTCATGCGCAAGAAGACCACACGTCAACAGTTGTTGCGTGTGCTGGCCAACCTGCCGCTTTGTACGGTTGTCATGGAAGCCTGTGCAGGCGCTCATTACCTGGCCCGCGAAATCCAATCACTAGGGCATGAGGTCAAGCTGATCTCGCCACAGTTCGTGCGGCCGTTTGTGCAAGGCAACAAGAACGACTTCATCGATGCGCAAGCCATCTGCGAGGCTGCCTCACGACCTGCCATGCGTTTTGTAACGCCCAAGAGCGAGGCCCAGCAGACCCTCTCGGTTCTGCATCGGATGCGTGAGTCACTGATTCGTGATCGAACCAAGAGCATCAACCAACTCCACGGTTTTCTCCTGGAGTTTGGAATCAGCCTGCCCACGGGCATGGCAGTCATCAAGCGGTTGGCCATGGTCTTGGCCGAGCATGAGTTGCCCGCCAGGCTGGTGGCGTTGCTCAAGCGCCTGCATGACCACTTTGGCTACTTGGATGAACAGATCAAAGCGTTGGATAAAGAGCTGACGGGGCAGTTGGCAGAGGATGATCTCGGCAGTCGGCTGCTGAGTATTCCTTGTGTGGGCCCGGTTACCGCCAGCGTGCTGGTCGCGGAAATGGGCGATGGTAAGCACTACGCCTGCAGCCGAGATTTTGCGGCCTCCGTAGGCCTGGTGCCGAGGCAGTACAGCACAGGCGGACGCGCCAATCTCTTAGGCATCAGCAAGCGTGGTGACAAGAACTTGCGCCGCCTGCTGGTGCAATGCGCTCGCGTATACCTGCAGCGCCTGGAGTATCAACGCGGCGCTTTGGCCGACTGGGTACGCCAGCTACTCGGGCGGCGCCACACCAACGTGGTCGTGTGTGCGCTGGCCAACAAGTTGGCACGCATTGCCTGGGCGATTGCCACCAAACATTCCCGCTACGAAATCGAACCAGACGGCTATGCCGCCTGATCTCGTTTGCTGGGCAGTACCACCACCCCTCCAGGTTTGCGATAGCTGAACAACTGATGACGTGAACGGCCCACCGGCCTGGCGAAGAACCTGTATTAAAAATCGGCTCATGAAGCCGTTGGCCTTTTCAGGATCGCCAGGCGCGACTCTCATCGTGGCGCGGGGCATGCCCCAGACAGACGCCGGATAGATTTAAGCAAGCCAAACACCCATCTCTGATCAGCGTTGCAAAAACGGGGGTGACCATAGATTTTTCATTTCAGGAGAATCACGATGCTCAAAGGTCTGGCTATCACCCCGCCGGTACTCGGGCGGATTTCCATCGGTAAGGTCATCGAGAAGAACGGCAAGCGACTGCCGGAGAAGGATGACCAATTCACCATCACGTCCCAAGTGCAGGGTAAGGACGGCTGGCTACTGCACCCGCTCAATGACGAGCTGCGTCAGGGCAAGGACGACAAGCTGCGCAGCATTCCGGTACGCCTGCTGTTCAACGAGCCGGAGCTGAACTTTCGCGCCGACTACACGCTGTTCGATCGGCAGTCGGGCCGCCCGGTCTGTGTCGGCAATGGCGAGACCTGCAAGCGGGTTACCCAGGACGGAATCCAGTCGCTGCCCTGCCCCTCACCGGATGCCTGTCCGCTGGCCAAGGGTGGTGCCTGCAAGCCCTATGGCCGGCTCAATGTGGTCATCGGCGATGAGGATCCGCTGGGTAGCTTCGTGTTCCGAACCACCGGTTTCAACAGTATCCGCACCCTTGCCGCCCGCCTGCATTACTTCCAGGCCATCTCGGGTAACCGCCTGGCCTGTCTGCCTCTGGAGCTGCGTCTACGCGGGAAGTCGACACGCCAGAGCCATGGCACGCCGATCTTCTACGCCGATCTGACGGTACGCGGAGGCATGGACATGGCTGAGGCGTTGGTAACCGCCAGTGAGCTCGACTCACGGCGACAGGCTGCGGGCTTCGATCAGGCCGCCCTAGATGAAGCAGCGCAGCGTGGCTTCGGCAATGGCGCCTTCGAGGACAGTGAGGAGGATGCTGGAGCCATCGTTGATGAGTTCTATCCAGTCGAGGAAAACCCATCGACAGCCACTGCTATACAGCACACCTCAACCAAAGCCAGCCTGACAGATAAGCTCGATACCCTGGCAGAACGACAAGCTAACTGTAAGGAGACGGTATGAAGCTGCTGCTACGAACTCTCGCTGCAGTATTCATGTTTGCCGGCATCTTTGCCGGTTGCGTGACGGCGTTGCTTCTGGCGGCCCTGATGCTGCGCTTCCCACCGCTACTGGTCGCTGTGGTGCTGGCTTGCTGGCTCCTTAACCGACTACAGCAAGCTGCAGATAAAAAATCTCACTGATAACTCGATGCGCCAGAGAGAGCAGCTTGGATGCGCTCTCTCTAACTTAGCCATCTAATTATTTTTTGTGCAAACCAGCTTCCGCAGCCTTACCCCAACTACACCTCTGGTGTTTCATGCCCGCTCCCCATTCGCGTCGGATGATGGGAGGCGTTTTTTTTACGATTTTCCCGGTCGTATTGTCCATTCGGTACTGGGTGATGCTGCCGTCAATGATCCGGTTGATAACCTCTCGGGCCACCTCGAGCGACACCGCGAACCATTCGCGGGGGCGGTAATGTTTGCCATCCTTTCCGACCAGTTCCACATTCAAGCGCTGCGCCGCAAGGAAAGCATGCACCAAAGCCTCGAAGCGCTGGGGGTTCATATTGAAACACTCGAAGTCCGTGACCTTCTGAACCGGGCTCTCCAAAAATGCAATATCCCGCTCGGCATTGCGAATCCGCTCATCTACAGTCTGCTCGGTGTAGCCGATCTTGTAGAGATACGGGAACTGCTTCAGCGCGGGATTCTGGCTTAGCGTTTTGACGATGTAGATGCATCCCGTACGACGGTCGCGATGCGTGACTCGAATGTCCTGAAAAGCCTGGGCCAACGCCTCGTCACGATCCTGCAAGATGCGCCGACCGGTCTCGTCCATGTAAAGTGCCCGACCCAACGAACGGCGCAGCATGTTCGACTCGGTACCGTTCTCGAAAATCAGCCGTAGCCGGGCATCCGTATGCTCGCCACGTCCATGCTCTTCACCAACCTCATCCACGAAGCACATGACGCCGTTTAGGATAAACGCCTCACCAGGTGCGACTTGCCAGTTCTCTGCAAAACGGACTGTCTCGGCTTTGCCACTTTTGAGATCCGCATGCAAATCATTGAAGATCGACTTGAAGCGCCAGAAGTCCTCGCAAGGTGTGCGCTGGGCGACCTCATCCGGGACTTCTTTCGTCAGCGGGACATGCTTGAGATCCAGAATGCTGGTGTCACCCAGTTCCAGTAGCCCTAAATCATCCCCTCCCAGGATGTCATCGATGCAGATGACATCCTCTGGAGCCACCGCTGACTGAGGCGGGGGCTCGTCCTTGAGCACACCTTGTGTCAGGGAAAAACCGGACAGCAGTCCGTGCCGGTCGAAGGGCATCAACGCCTCATGATCCTCAATTCTCTCCAGCGTCGCCGCCAGACGCTTGGCCATTTGACGTTCGGATAGATGGTCGCCATGCGCTAATGGCCGCCGCCCGTGATGATCGATGAACTGATTGATCTCCTCAAAGCGCGACGCCAGCAAATTCCCCTTACCAGGCGAGGCTGCTCGGGGCTTCACGTTGAGCAAGCCATACTCGTCCGACGCGCCAAAAACATCGTCCAGAGAACTATGCACTCGCTGCTTCTTTCCATGCAGGTTCATTCCATTGCCCCTCACACTTCCTGAGCCTGCTGCTGAAGCTTCTCGCGCTTACGCCTCTTGAGATACTCCAACCCTTCGGCATAGCGCGCCTCAATAGGATCATTCGAGGTCAAAGAAGGCTCCCGACCTTTCTCCTGGCGGAACTTCACAATACGTGGCCAGAGAATCACCGCCTCCTCGTCAGTCATGGTGATTCGAGCGCCCGCTACCACATCCTGAATGGTCTTCAGCATCGCCGGCGTAACCGACTTAGACAGGATCTCGTAAGCTCCATGGAACGGGTTAACCTGGTCAATCAGGTCGATGGTGACATTATCGATATTGATGAACCTGTCGCCCATTTTCACAAATTGGCGGCTGCCTTCTGGGGACTTGGGCGGCGGAAGAGGCAGTTTCTGGCCTGCGCCCCCATCAGAGTCTTCCAGCTGGATACCTACACCACCCGCATTGCTGCCAGAAGCATCCTCCTCCCCAATGATCACCGCCCCAGGCGGCAGATCTTTTTCATCGAACAGTCCACCTGAGCTACCAATCATGGCCTTGGTCAGCACGCCAACTCGGACCTGCTCAATCTCATCCGGGGTCAGGTCGGGGTACTTCGTTTCGATGATCTTCGGCAGCTCAACCTCGTTGATTACCTCGGGCTCGACACCACCAATCAGTGACTCGCCAACCTTGGGCTTCTGAAGCAAAGCGGCGACGATGTCATCACTGTCCCCATTAAGAATCTTGATGACCTTATCGGACACCGGGGCGGTAACGTCGTTGATGATGATCGTGCCGGGTTCAACAACTTCGCCATCCTTGAGCTGCGAGCGCGGCTTGAAGTTCACGGTCGGTGCCAGAACCTGCTCCATCAGCAAGGACAGGGTGATCGCCTTGAGCATGTTGTTCACCGACACTTTCACGTCTTCATCTTCGGCGTCCGGCTGGGCGATCAGGTTGGTGAACTGCGCGTGGGTTTTGCCCGGAGAATCACGCGTGGCACGACCGATGATTTGCACCACCTCGGTCATCGAGGCCCTATAGCCGATGGTCAGGACATGCTCACACCAGGGCCAGTCGAAGCCTTCCTTAGCCATGCCCAACGCAATCACAGCATCGAGATCATCGCCAGATGTGACGCCCCGCAGGTACTCCACGACCGAGGCACGAATCGGGCCATCATCAACCAGATTGGCCACTCTCATGAGCGAGCCATCAGAGCGGCGAACAGTGATGATTCCGGTGTTTGGATCTTGTTTGAGCACGGCCCCCATCACATCAAGGATGTGGTCAACTTCCCCGTGCTTGTCCTTGGTGGACTCACCACTGTTGACGTTCGGGATGTGAATGATGGTCTTTTTACGGGTATCCAGAACATCCTTCAGAGCATCGATGTAGCGCCCCTGGTAGAAGTGGTAGCCAAGGCCTAGCGACTTCAGGTAGCGGTAGCCATTCAGCTGTTCGTAGTAGGTGTAGGTCACCTTATCGAACTTTACCTCGTCCTCCGGCAACAGAATCGGCACTGTGTCACCGCGGAAGTAGGAGCCGGTCATCGCTACGATGTGAGCACTGGACTCCTTCATCACGGCATCCAGCAGCGCACCGAGGCGGTTTTCGCCGTCGACCGAAACGTGGTGGAACTCGTCAATGGCGATCAGCGTGTCATTGAAGTCGGCAGGGGTAAGCTGCTCGAAGGCAAAGCGCAGAGTCGCGTGGGTGCACACCAGCGTTTGCTCAGCAGGGTTATCCATGAATCGCTTGAATGCCTGCACCTTGCCAGGCTCACCGCCTGGCACGCACAGGTTGTTGTGCGGCAACACTGACCAGTCAGCAAAGAAACCATCCTTGGTCAGCGCGGTATCCCGGAATGAGGCGCCGATGGACATCTCCGGCACCGCTACGATCACCTTGCGAAGCCCTTGGTTGATCAGCTTGTCGAGGCCCAGGAACATCAAGGCCCGCGATTTCCCGCTGGCCGGTGGTGCCTTGAGCAGCAGGTACTGACTGTTACGGGAGGCGAAGGCCCTGGCCTGCATCTCGCGCATCCCCATCTCATTCAGCGTCGCACTCTTGCCCGTCTGGGCGTACTCAACCTTCAGCAAATCAACCATCGTGGGTGCATCCTTTCAAAGTTGTTCAGCGGTGACCGTCTTGGCTGCGCGCGGTTTACGAAGCTTCTTGGCAGCAGCCTCAGCAGCCTTCTGCTGATTCTCCTGCTCGATCAGCTTCTCATAGCGTGCGAACAGATGCTCTAGCCGCTCAAAAGCATCACGGAACGGCCGAGCACGGTAGAGATGCTCAACAGCAGCATCGAGCGCCTTGTGCGCAGCCTTAAGATCATCGGGCATTAATTCCGGGTCATACAGATTAGCAAGTGACTTATCGGGGTAGTTTTCGCGGGCCATCAGCACATCTTCTGCAAGTAACTCGATCTCCCTGCGCTGGGCATCGGTTACTTCTGGCCAAGGAAAGGTGTTGTAAACCAGAGAGGCTGAGTAACGGTAACGGCTCTCAAGCCGTCCACCAACCACCCTCAGCCAATCCATATGAGTCTCTGATGAAAGCACTCCGAACTCAAAGAGGCCAGCTTCCGGAATCATCAAAACTTGATTGCTGGTGATTACCGATGCGTCCATATACCCAATAGGGGCATAAACTCTTCGCTCAGACGTAACCCTAGGAACAATAAGGTATTGCCCATCTCTAGGCTGCCTAATCTCAGGGAAAAGATGTGGCACCAACGATGCTTTCTCGCGAGTCTCTTTCTTATCGCTGAGGAGTCGCTCTTGCCTTACGGAATCAACTCTATCTTTAACTAGCGGCATATCAAGAATTTCTTCAATTCTCGCATCTCTCAGCCAAAGGCACCATCGATCCTTCGATTTCAAAAACTCATCAGCACCAACAAACCTCCTAATCCACTTGGCAGATTTTGGCTCCAGCCGAATAAGCTCATCCTTCTCAGAGCTATCCATTATAAGTCCGCTGCTCTTTGTATAGTTATTACCATCCATAATCATACTGACATCGCACAGCGCAGCAGATCTAGACAGTACAGGTCCGCAATCAGAGTCAAGGAGGTAAGGATTTATGTTTTTCGCCTTCGACTCCATTAATTCACCAGAAGACTCATCAAATATCTTGAATTCTTTTCTTGAGAAAGAGAGTCCAATTACAACGACATGGACGCCAGCGTTTGACTTTGCGCTATTCTTCCAAACAAATGGTCTGTACGCAAAAGATATAGAAACCCCAATATCTTTTATCGATGGCCACAAAACCCCCACCTGCTCACCCTGAGCAATAGAGTTTGTTGCAACAAAAGAGCACTCACAAATCGTTCCGCCGACAAACTCAGCGGCCTTATAAAACCAGCACGAAACATAATCAAGGCACTTAAAGCCTTTAACCCCACCAAGAATTCTCTCAAGATCATCAGACTGAGCGCTTGTCCTGTCCTTCTTACCAACAAATGGAGGATTTCCACATATATAAACCTCAGCCGGAGATTTATTTTCACCAAACCGCGGACATATCGATTCCCAACTCATGGTCAAGCTATTTCCATGCACGATATTCCCACTCGCTTTCAGCGGCAGCATCGGCTCGGCATGCCCGAACGCCACCTGGAACTCCTGGTGCATCTGGTGCTCGGCCAGCCAAAGAGACAGCAGGGCAATCTCATGCGCGAAATCGTCAATCTCGATGCCGTAGAACTGAGACAGCTGGATACCCGTCATGAAGATGACGTTCTGCTTGCTGACGGCGTTCAGCGCACGTAACACCTCCATCTCGAAGCGGCGCAGCTCCTTGTAAGCGATGATCAAGAAGTTGCCAGAGCCGCAGGCAGGGTCGAATACCTTGATGGACGACACCCGCTCCAGCAGGGCCTGGAGCTTCTTCTCACTGCCACGGGAGCGTTCCAACTCGGCATAAAGCTTGTCGAGGAACAGCGGCTTGATGACCTTCATGATGTTGCTCACGGAGGTGTAGTGCTGCCCCAGCGTGCCGCGCTGATCCTCATCGATCACCGCCTGGAACATCGAGCCGAAGATGTCGGGGTTGATCTGCGACCAGTCCAGGGTGCTGCATTCCAGCAACAGACGGCGCGACTTGGCCCCAAACACCGGGATCGGCGTTTCCTTCTCGAACAGGCCGCCGTTCACATACGGGAAGTCGCTCAGGTGCTTCGGCAGTGACTGCCGCAGGCTGCTGTTGTCCGACTCGTTGAGCACAGCAAACAGCTTGCCCAAGAACTCAGCCAGATCCTCGCCATCCTCGCGGGTCGTCGACTTAATCGCATCTGTGAACTGGTTCTTGGCGAAGATCCCCGTATCTTCAGCAAAGAAACAGAACAGTAGCCGGGTCAGGAACACGTTGAGCGCATGAACCTCTTCAGCAGTGCTGATTTGGTTACGCTCACGAATCAGATCGAACAGCCGCCCCATTTTCTCAGCAGCCTTAACGTCTGCCACGCTTTCCGAATGGGTATAGCTTTTCTCGAGGCCGGCCAGCGGCAGGAAGAAGGTGTACTGCTGATGCAGGTCGGTGAACGGCGTTTCCATGCGCTCATCAGCCTTCACGTCATAGGCCACCAGATCATTGAAGTTGGTAACGATGACGAAGCGGATCTTCTGGGCCTTGATGACATCGCTGTCCTTCAGGCTTTCCGCCGCCTCATGAACATTTTCGCCCGCCGGAATCGCACGGAAATAGAGCTGGCCTTTCAGCGCCACATCACCCGCGACCTTAGCCACGTTGCGAGCACCGCCGTTCCTGACCTGGGTGATGGTGCTCTTGGCAAAGCCATAGGCATCCAGGAAGCCATAAATGAACTCGGCCTGGGCATCCTCACGCTGGGTAAGAGATTGAAGGGTGTCGTAAAGCTGAGTTTGGTTGATCGACATGAAGTCTTCCTTTTATTCATCTGTGGCCAGCCAAAAGCTTTGCCGCCCTAAAGCTTGCAGGGTAGGGCGTGCTCGCCGCTTCCCTGCGAGGTATATGTGATCGATGCCACACCTTAACCGGTTGGATAACTTCGGGCCAGTATCGGTAAACGGCTCAGGTGCTGATTTTCCAACTTAGTTGGCTGGGGAGCAGTCCTTGGACATGGGCGTCTTGGCCACATCACCTCCCCCAATGCAGATCAGGCTGACGCGCATGCCACTCTGCAGCCCGGCGGCGTAGTTGGCATGGGCATCATCAAGTTTGAATTGCGGCTCCATGAACTGATTTACCCCGCCCCGCAGAGTGACGTAGGGGTTGCCGAACAGATCGGTATTAATGGAATCCACCACGCCAGTGACCTTGAAGGTCTTGCCTTTGAACTGCTGGTCCGCCGCGACCGTATTGCGGTCATAGGCCTGGGCCAGTTGCTGAGCGCTCACTTCTAGCAGTGGCTCAACAGGAGCAACCACTTTCGCCGGTTGGCTCTGACTGCTTGAGGCTGGAGCAGGCTTGCTGGACGGACGATCCCCCGAGGCCATCGCAACCACCATCAGCGCGAGCCAGACAAAGCCGATCACCCGGCTGGTAGTGCTATGCCCTTGGCGCAGCAGGAACCAAACAAAGATGACCGGAAACAGAAAAATACCGACGCCCAGCCAGAAGCCGACGTTGCGGCTCATAGCTTGGGCGGGATGCATTTGAACGGTGGCAGTCTGCTTAGCGATAGGCGCACCACAATGCGGACAGGCAACCGCCTGGTCGCTGGCCATGCGATCGCACTCGCCGCAGTTGATCAATGCCATTTCACTACTCCTTGATTGCACTTCCTGAGCCAGCCTGGATTGGCCGGCTTGTTTGTCAGGATCAAGATATGTAGCGTGGCTTGACGTATCTAGAGTGTGCGTCTGTACAGGTAAAGTTTTCGAGCAAGTGAGGCTGGCATGAAACGCAAGCAGGAAATCGAGTCCGTGCGCTGGGATCTAGCGCTACGCTACCGCCTAATCGAGACCGTGGTCTGGTGGGAGGGCCGCCTGACGACAAACCACCTGATGCAGAGCTTTGGCATCAGCCGCCAGCAGGCGTCAAAGGACATCAACTCCTACATCAGCGAATACGCGCCTAAGAACCTCGAATATGACAAGCATTTGAAGGGGTACGTGCCGAGCCGGCGCTTCAAGCCGCTATTCATCGATGACAGCGCCAGCGCCTACCTGCACCTACTCAACCAGAATCACGACCGGGCACCGCACATAGAAGGACTGGCGCTGGCCTATGCGCACACTGAGGTACTGGATGTGCCGGATCGCTCAGTACGCCCGGAGGTGCTGCGTCCACTCATCAAGGCCTGCCGCGATGGGCTGCGACTGGAGTGCGAGTATGTGTCCTTCACGACGCCGGACGGCGAAACCCGTCTGATCGCGCCGCATACGCTGATCTTCACCGGCACGCGCTGGCATGTGCGCGCCTATTGCGAGAAGAATCGAGATTACCGCGACTTCGTGCTTAGCCGCTTTCGTGGTGAGCCCGGGTTAATGGACGACGAAACCGAAAATACCCATGTGCATGATACGGGTTGGAACAGTCAGGTGCAGGTCATCATTGAACCGGACTCTCGCCTCAAGCCGGAGCAGCGCGCGATTATCGAAGCCGACTACGGCATGCGTGACGGACAACTGGTGATCGAGACCCGAGGTGCTCTTGTGCAGTACGTGCTGCAGCGCTACCAGATCGACCCGGCCAAGGTGCATGCCAAAGCCACCGCACAGCAGATCGTCGTCGCCAACCTCGATGAACTGCATCCCTGGCTATACCACTGAACGCGGAGTTCCCATGGCTACTCAGCCTCAACTGTACACCCTGCATATCCAGCTGGAGCCGCTGCACTTCAACCCACCGATTTGGCGGCGGATACAGGTGACCGGCGACTGCACGCTACGCAAGCTGCATCACTTCATCCAAGCTGCGTTTGGCTGGAGCAGCGTCCATCTACATGAGTTCAGTGACGGGCTTAATCGCTACATGCCGCTGGACGCCGAATTTGCCGACATGTTCGAAGACGCCCTGGACGATCGCAAGGTCAAACTCAAGCGAGTCCTGAAGAACACAGACCGACTGCGCTACCTCTACGACTTCGGTGATAGCTGGCAGCATGTGATCGCAGTGGAGGCCAGCGAGCCCTGTGATTTCAGCGGAACCTGGTGCGAAGTGCTAGACGGCTCCCGGGCCTGTCCACCGGAAGATGTGGGCGGAGTTCCGGGCTATCAGCACTTCCTGCAGGTTACCCAACAGGCTGACAGTGACGAAGGCCGCAGTGCGCTGGAATGGGCAGGCGGCAGCTTCGATGCAGAGCTGTTTGATCGCCGAGCGGCTAATGCAGCAGTTCAACGGATCTGCAACAACTTCTGGGGCTAGCCGACTAGCCCAGTAAGCTGCCAACCCTCTCGAAGCAAAGTTTCAGTCATTCAGAGCGCCGGCTTTCAGCAAGAATGGCCTCACACCCTGAATTTAGACGGATCCGGATCATGAAATTGGACGGAACGTTATCATGAAGATAGTCGGCAGTTAGCCATACTCATCCTTGGATTCAGCCGTGCTCAATCAGATGGCATGGCAGCCGTAGGTGAGCCGCGCTGGCATGGTATCCATGTCAAGAACGCCGCCGCTCACTTCTCATTGCGTGGGGTATAGGCAGAACCTCTGATAGTTGATCGCCCAGGCGTCAAAGCGGACAATCCTGTACAAGAATACAGTAATCACTACCATGTCCGCCCCACTACCGCCCGAGCTCTACTACCTCAGCAATTTCCGCACCGCACTCGCTTGGGTGGCTGAGCGCTATGCCGACTTGCTGTCGGATGAAGAGCGCGCCTTTCTCGACACCTTCCACACCATGGCCTGGCCATCCCAGGCTTTGCTGGTGCGTATGGTCATGCGCAAGGGCTGCCATTTTCGCCTGAGCAAGCTCGTCTACCCAGAAATAGGCGACTGCATGACGGCAGCCGGCCCACTGCTTGAACAGGGCTGGATCACCGAACAAGCGGTACTGACCGCGGATGAGGTTGCCGAGCTGCTGCGCAAGGATGAGGTGCTGACTTATCTGCCGCTCACCGACCGCCGCGCCACGCAGAAAAAGGCCGAGCTGCTCGAACAACTGCACGGCACGGAGCTACCTGCTCAGACCTTCAGGGACTGGTGCCCTGGGCTGGATGATCAGTTGCTGAGCTTGATGGTGGGCGAATTGTGCGACCGTCTGCGCCTGATGTTCTTTGGCAATCTGGCCCAGGACTGGTCCGAGTTCGTGCTGGCGGATCTGGGCATCTACCGTTACGAATCGGTGGACATAAGCCCGGAGTCGCGGGGTTTTCAGTGTCGTCAGGATCTTGAGGATTACCTGCACCTGCGCCAGTTGCGCGTCAGTGTTGAGCAAGGCGCAGATCTGGCGGACATCGTGCCGCCGTTATTGGCGTTCAGTTCAAGCAACCCCTACCTGTGCAGTCGCCAGTCGCGCCTGCTGTTTCAGATCGCTCAGCAACTGGAGAAGAGCTGCGAGTTGGAGCAGTCCCTGCTGCTCTATCAGGAAAGCAATCATGGCGAAGCACGCTGGCGGCAGATTCGCGTGCTGGAACAACTGGGACGGGATACCGAGGCCCATGATCAGGCGCAGGTCTTTAGCCAGGAGCCGGGCAGTGATGAAGAAAGTCAGCGTCTGGAACGGGCCCTCACCCGCCTGCGGCGTAAGCTCGGCCTGCCGACGATGAAGCGCGCCAAGGCAGTGGGCGAGAGCCGTATCGACCTGGTGTTGCCGATGCCGGCACATGGCTGTGTGGAAATCGCCGTGCGTGATCATCTGCAGCAGGATGATGCTCCGGTGCATTACGTGGAAAACACCCTTATTTGCAGCCTGTTCGGCTTGCTGTGCTGGGAGGCGATCTTCGCGCCGCTGCCGGGGGCGTTTTTTCACCCGTTCCACAGCGGCCCGGTGGACCTGCACAGCCCGGACTTTTATGCGCGTCGCCAACCTCTTTTCGAGCGCTGCCTGCAGCGGCTTGAACAACCCGGCTACGGGCAATTGATCAAGGATCGGTATCAGGAGAAGCTCGGTCTACAGTCGCCCTTCGTGTTCTGGGGCATGCTTGATGAAGCGCTGCTGGACCTGGCGCTGCAGTGCATTCCCGCTGCACATCTGCATGCCTGCTTTACCCGCCTGTTGCGTGACCTGAAAGCCAACCGCGCCGGCATGCCGGATCTGATTCAGTTTTATCCGCAGGAACAGCGCTACCGGATGATTGAAGTAAAAGGCCCAGGCGACCGCCTGCAGGACAACCAGAAGCGCTGGCTGGCGTTTGCCGCCGAGCAGGGCATTCCGGTCGAGGTCTGTTACGTGAGATGGGCCGCGGCATGACCTACGCCGTAGCGGTACGTGCCCTCTGCGAGTTCACCGCCAAGGAGGGTGATCTTGACCTGCGTTTCACGCCCTCACCCACCGCTCAGGAAGGCATCGCCGGTCACCAGACCGTGGTGGGCCGGCGCGGCTCTGACTACATTGCCGAACTGCCACTCAGCGGCAGCTACCCCGGACTCTTCGTCAGTGGTCGCGCTGATGGCTATGACCCGGAGCGCAATCGTCTCGAAGAAATAAAAACCCACCGGGGCGATATCAGCCGCATCCCGGCTAACCACCGAGCGCTGCACTGGGCGCAGGTGAAGGTCTACGGCTGGCTGCTCTGCCAGCAGTTGGATCTGCAGGAAGTGGAGCTGGCCGTCGTTTACTTCAACGTGCTCACCCACACCGAGAATGCCTTCATCGAAGTGATGAGTGCCGCCGACCTGCAGCAGTTTTTCGAGCAGCAGTGTCAGCGCTTTCTGGTCTGGGCAGAGCAGGAAGAAGCCCACCGAAAAATACGCGATGCCTACCTGGATACGCTGCGCTTCCCCTACCCCGATTTTCGCCGTGGGCAACGCCAGTTGGCCGAAGCGGTATATCGCAGCGCCCGTGATGGCCACACCCTGATGGCTCAGGCCGTTGTCCCGGAAGAATGACGAACTCTCCCGCACCGGAGCGCTGTCTTAGGGCAACTACGTCTAAGGCGCTTCCTGGGCAAGCCACTCTTCCACTTCACCCAATAGCGGCCAGTGGTCTCTGGCCCATTTGTACTTGGGAGGTGGGGTGGTGGTAATGACATAGGCGCGTCGATTTTGATGGTGTCATCAAAATGCAGCATGCGCGCAAGCGCCAGACTGGTTAGACCAGCCCCAGCCACGTTTACAGGTTGCCACCAGAAATCGGCCTCAGCCAATCCAGAAGCACGATTCCGCCACGTGTACTTACCGCTTGGCCGCTGGTCGAGGAAGTCATTCAGGCATTCATCAAGCGCTGCACTGGGAGCATGACATTGCAGATATCGCTCAAATTGAGCGTGGTAGTACTCCCGACAGCGTTTATCAGCGTCCTGCATAAATCGTCCTTTGCTATTTCCTCAGGATTCCCACCATCAGCGTTGCTGAACGACCAGATCAAGCTTCGCCTACATGCATTGTCTTGCATTTCGACATGCCGTCCCTTCGAAGAGCTTTCAGGTTCGAGAATGATCTCCGACAAGGGCATCTTCAAGGTCGCGGTGAATGCAACACTCGTCGCCTCGGCTTGACCAAAGTCTGAGGCATATCGAATACTGTACATAAACACAGTATTCGGATTTTTTGTCATGGCATCCGTGGTCGCCCTTGACCGTCTGCTCGACGCGCGTCGCGTCTGGCGAGGTCAGGCCATTGCTTCCCCCTCTCCCAGCCCTCATCCAACGGGGTACGCGGAACTGGACGCGGCCCTTCCTGGTGGAGGCTGGCCGGACTCGGCGCTGAGCGAGATCCTGGTCGCCAAGACTGGTATCGGCGAGCTTCGCCTGTTATGGCCCACCCTGGCACGTCTGACCGCCGCAGGCGAGCGAGTGGTCTTGGTAGGACCTCCCCATCTGCCCTACCCCCAAGCCTGGCTCTCGGCCAATGTGGACTTACGCCATCTGGCCATCGTCCAGGCTACGGGGCGCGACGCCCTATGGGCCGCCGAACAGTGCCTGCGCTCAGGCAGTTGTGGCGCCGTGCTCTGCTGGCCCCGACAGGCTGACGACAGAGCCTTGCGTCGTCTGCAGGTAGCTGCTGAAACAGGCCAGACGCTGGCGTTCGCCTACCGCCCCCTGGAGGAAGCGGTAAACCCATCACCCGCGGCTCTTCGCCTGGCTATCGATGCCCACCCGGCTCAGCTACGGGTACTCAAGTGTCGTGGCGGCCTGGCTCCTGCACAGCCAATCGCAGCGGCCTGGCGGTGAGGCTGACATGCTCTGGGCCTGCATTCTGCTGCCGCAACTGGCCATGGATGGCGTGCTGCGCCACTGCACCGACACCGACGCTCCCCTGGTACTGCTTGCTGGTACACCGCAACGTCGCGTACTGCAGGCGGTCAACCCGGCGGCCCGCGCGCTCGGCCTAAAACCCGGCCAAACCCTCACCGCGGCCCAGGCGCTCATCCGCGACTTCGTCACGGCCGACTACGATCTGGCGGCCATCGAGCACTGGCAACGTTTCCTCGCCGCCTGGGCCTACGGCTTCAGTGCCCAGGTCAGCCTACACTATCCGCGCTGCCTACTACTGGAGGTGCAGTCCAGCTTCGGTCTGTTCGGTCCCTGGCCTCGCTTCGAGGCGCGCCTGCGCGAAGAACTGACCGCACTGGGCTTCCAGCACCGCATTACCCTCGCGCCCAACCCAGCGGCTGCGCGGGTACTGGCCAACACCCACGACGGTCTGGCGATCACCGATACCAGGACGCTGCGCCAGACACTCGACCGGCTGCCGGTGGACCGTCTCGGCCTACCTCGTGAAGTCGCGACATCCTTCGCCCGCATGGGACTACGCCATCTGCGACAACTGCTCGCCCTGCCGCGCGACAGCCTGGCGAAACGCTTCCCCACCGAAGTGCTGATTCAGCTCGATACGCTGCTCGGTCATCGCCCGTTAGCCCTGGATTTCTATCGCCCTCCGGATGTGTTCGACGCACGTATCGAACTGAATTTCGAAGTCGAGTCGCACCAAGCGCTGCTGTTCCCGCTACGCCGACTGACCGCCGACCTCGCTGCCTTTCTCGCGGGCCGCGACAGCGGGGTGCAGCGCTTCGTCCTGCACCTGGAGCACCGCAATCAGGCCGACACCCAGGTGCTGGTCGGCCTGCTCGCTGCCGAGCGTGAAGCAGCCATGCTCTTCGAGCTGACCCGGGGCCGCCTGGAACACCTGCAACTGCCGGCACCGGTACTGGCGGTGCGGCTGGTGGCGCGCGAACTGCCAGCCTTCACCCCGGAGCACCGCCAGCTATTCGATGACCGCCCGCAGCAATCGCTGCCCTGGGAGCAGTTGCGCGAGCGTTTGCGCGCCCGCTTGGGCGACGATGCCGTGCAGGGGCTGGATGCCCGCGCCGACCATCGCCCCGAACACGCCTGGCAAACAGGACAGCGCAAACCAGGCTCTCCCCTCCCCGCCACGGGTCCTCGCCCCAGTTGGCTACTGGCCGAGCCGCAACCGCTGCGTGAAGACTCGCTACGCATCCTCGCTGGCCCGGAACGCATCGAGTCTGGCTGGTGGGACGGTGGCGACGTGCGCCGCGATTACTACCTGGTAGAGACACGCGCTGGCCAGCGCGGCTGGGCCTTTCGCACGTCCGAGGGGCCGCTGTGGTTACATGGTTGGTTCGCATGACCGACTATGTCGAGCTGCACTGCCTGTCCAATTTCAGCTTCCAGCGCGGTGCTTCCAGTGCCGACGAGCTGTTCGAGCGTGCCGCCCGCCTTGGCTATCGAGCTCTGGCGATCACCGATGAGTGCACCCTGTCAGGCATCGTCCGTGCCTGGCAGGCCTCGAAGGACACCGGCCTGCCGCTGATTGTCGGCAGCGAGATGCACATCGAGCATGGCCCCAAGCTGGTCCTGCTGGCCGAAGATCTCGGCGGCTATCAGGCGCTCTGCCGTCTGATCACCCTCGCCCGGCGTCGTGCCGAGAAAGGCACCTACCGGCTGTTGTTCGATGATTTCGACCAGCCACTGGAAGGCCTGCTGGCAATCTGGCTGCCGGCGGAAAATGCCCGGCATGTGCCGTGGCTGCGAGAGCATTTTCCAGATCGGCTGTGGCTGGGTGTTGAACTGCACCGGGGCGCGGACGACGCCACACGCCTGCGCCAACTGCTCAAGCTGGCCAAGGAAAATGACCTGCCGCCCGTAGCCTGTGGCGATGTACACATGCATGCCCGGGGCCGCCGGGCGTTGCAGGACTGCATGACGGCCATCCGTCATCATCTGCCGGTAGCCGAAGCAGGCGCCTATCTGTTTTCCAACGGCGAACGCCACCTACGACGCCACGAGGAACTGATCGAGCTGTATCCGCCAGAACTGCTCGCCGAGACACTGCGCATTGCCGCGCGCTGCACCTTCGATTTCGAGCAATTGCACTATCAGTACCCGCACGAGCTGGTACCCACAGGCCACGACGCCACCTCCTGGCTACGTGAGCTGGTCCGGCAAGGCGCCCAGTGGCGCTGGCCAGATGGCGTACCGGCAGATAGTCAAACGCAGCTCGAGTACGAGTTAGCGCTGATTACCGAGCTGCGCTACGAGAGTTATTTCCTCACGGTCCATGACATCGTCCGCTTCGCTCGCAATGAGCACATCCTCTGCCAGGGCCGAGGCTCTGCAGCGAACTCCACGGTGTGCTTTGCCCTGGGCATCACCGAACTGAACCCCGCGAGCAGCAAGCTGCTGTTCGAGCGCTTTCTGTCTCGTGAGCGCAACGAGCCGCCGGACATCGATGTCGACTTCGAGCATGAGCGCCGCGAGGAAGTCATCCAGTACGTGTTTCGCCGCTATGGGCGAGGGCGTGCCGCGCTGACCGCAGTCGTGAGCACTTACCACGGCGCTGGCGCGGTGCGCGACATCGCCAAAACACTCGGCTTGCCGCCCGATCAGATCAATGCCTTGGCCGATTGCTGCGGGCGCTGGAGCAACCGCCCACCGTCGGCGGAGCGCCTGGCCGAAGCCGGCTTCGACGCGGACAACCCAGTGCTGCGTCGGGTACTGGCGCTAACTGGAGAGCTGATCGGTTTTCCTCGTCATCTGTCACAGCACCCGGGAGGCTTCGTGATCTCGGAGCACCCGCTGGAGACGCTGGTGCCGGTGGAAAATGCCACGATGGCCGATCGCACCGTGATTCAGTGGGATAAGGACGATCTCGATCTGGTCGGTCTGCTCAAGGTCGACGTGTTGGCTCTCGGCATGCTCACCGCACTGCGCCGATGCTTCGGGTTGATCGAACGCTACTGCGGTACTCGCTGGACACTGGCTGAGCTGCCCCAGGACGACAAGGCGACCTACGAGATGATCAGCCGCGCCGACACCATCGGCGTGTTCCAGATCGAGTCGCGAGCGCAGATGGCCATGTTGCCGCGCCTGAGGCCCAAGGAGTTCTACGACCTGGTGATCCAGGTGGCCATCGTTCGGCCCGGGCCGATCCAGGGCGACATGGTGCATCCCTACCTGCGCCGGCGGAACGGTGAAGAGTTGGTGGAATACCCCTCCGAGGAATTGAGGCCGGTGTTCGAGCGCACCCTCGGTGTGCCGCTGTTCCAGGAGCAGGTGATGGAACTGGCCATCGTCGCCGCTGACTACACCCCGGGTGAAGCCGATGAACTGCGTCGCAGCATGGCGGCCTGGAAACGTCATGGCGGACTGGAACCGCACCGCCTGCGGCTGACCTCGCGCATGCTCGAAAAGGGCTACACAGCCGAATTCACCGAGCGCATCTTCAGGCAGATCGAAGGGTTTGGTAGCTACGGTTTTCCCGAATCCCACGCCGCCAGCTTCGCCCTGCTCACCTACGCCAGCTGCTGGTTGAAGTGTCATGAGCCGGCGGCCTACGCCTGTGCCTTGGTCAACAGCTGGCCGATGGGTTTCTACAGCCCTGACCAGGTGCTGCAGGACGCTCGCCGACACGGCATCGAAGTGCGTCCGGTGGACGTGCGTTACAGCGAGTGGGACTGCAGCCTGGAGCCGACCAGCCATGCACAGCCGGCCATTCGCCTTGGGCTGCGGATGGTCAAAGGCATGCGCGAGGACGATGCACGGCGCATCGAGAGAGCACGCCAGAGAAGCTCCTTCATGGATCTCGAGGACCTGAGCCGGCGTACCGGATTAGATGCCCGGGCCCGCGAACGGCTGGCAGATTCCGGCGCCCTGCGAGGCCTTGCCGGACATCGTCATCGGGCGCGCTGGGCCGTGGCCGGTGTGGAGCCGCAGTTGCCTCTGTTCGCCGGGCAGGCCTCGCCCACTGAAACACCTGTGAGCCTGCCGCTACCTACGGTCGGCGAGGATCTGCTCACCGACTACGCGACCCTGGGCACGACTCTCGGCCCTCATCCCCTGGCGCTGCTGCGTCGCCAGCTCAAGGCTCAGCGCTGTCGCAGTTCACGCGAGCTTGTCGCTGTCGAACCAGGCCGACCGGTCAGCGTTGCGGGGCTGGTGATCGGTCGCCAGCGTCCGCAAACCGCCAGCGGGGTAATCTTCGTTACCCTCGAGGACGAGTTCGGACTGGTCAACGTGGTGGTCTGGCACGACTTGGCCGAGCGTCAACGGCGGGTGCTGGTGCAATCACAGATGTTGCGCATCGATGGACATTTGGAGGCAGCGGATGGCGTGCGTCACGTCATCGCCGGCCGGCTGAGCGACCTCACTTCCCTGCTGACTGGGTTGGATGTGCGCAGCCGGGATTTTCGATGACATCGGGTGGGCATACAGGCAAATCGGTGAAGCAATCATCGAAACGCCGTGGCGGCAAACAGTCTCAACTAAATCCACCCGCGAGGGCACTAGCGAGATGCAAGCTGCTCAAGCCTTTCCACCAACAGTCGCCAATCCTTATCGGGTACTCGGCCATCAATCCAATCCTGAATCTGCGCCTGCAGCTCAGGTCGGGGATACTGTTTGAACTCATCCAACCAGTCTTCGGGATCAGGCATGATGTCGAAGGTAGGCAGATGGTCGTAGTCGAACTCAAACTTGAATTTCCCATCCGGGGTTAACGTGAAGATTGCTGTGTACCAGGCGTGGCCATTGATGTCCTGGGCTGCCATTTCTTGGCGAAGCTTCTCGAAGGGAAGATCATAGCGCTGATCAATACTTGGAGAAGAGACCTCGCCTGTACTTGATAGAAAACTAATCTGAGTGATACTAAAGCACGTAATCCCCATAAAGCTGGCCCTCGCCTGAGCCCAATCGTCAGGTGTGAGGTTGAACACTTCTTGAGCCAATTCTCTTTGAAGTTTCTCAATGCGTGGGTTCATATTTTACCTAGGGTTATTAATTTTAATTTTGCGACTTGTACCATCAATCACCTCTGTAACATTGAAGGTTCCCGCCCGCATCGTATCATCGGTATAAATCAGTTCAATATGGACTTTAACACTCTTCTTATCTCTTAGCGCCTGTGCCCAGTTCTCTTCCATTTTCCCCCATTTACCATTGGGGTATTTATTGATTTCACTGGCCATAGGCGTGAGATTTTCATAGCCCTCGAAGCCTCCAAACTGGGAGCCGATGAGATGACCTCCATGGTCGTCAGGCAAGCGGCCATCGTCAGCCCCTACTGTGCGCTGTGCATGTTTGCTCCGCTCT